>NZ_JAMYBV010000008.1:0-232405 GCF_024126635.1 Pseudomonas sp. VA159-2
CTGGGGCGCAGCGCTCGACGGCCATCCATGGCCGTCGCCCCACTACGCAAGAACTCCACTCGGCCTCCTGAAGTCGCAACTTGTGTTGCCTGAACTACCGCGCGCTTAGAAGCAAAATCAAAAGCAGAGCAAGAGCAGAGCAAGAGCAAGAGCTAGAAGCCCTTCGAGCACTCACCACCTCTGATACGCAAACCAAAATAACCCTATCCAAATGACAACTTAACGAAACAGCCACGGGCACCTAAACCTGGGCAAGCGAATTCACGCTTCTTGATCCAGATCAATAGACAGTCTCATGCCCTTGATTCGCCACTTGGCTCTGCTAGAAGTATTGGGCCAGTGGCCACTTGCAAGGATGAGCCAGCCACTGCCCGCACGTAAGAAGCGTATTTAATCAATAGCCAAAGACAAGGATGTCACATGAAGATCATCGGACTCTCCGGAAAACTGCCATCACGCCGCGTCAGCAACCAGGACGTGATCGACCTGGTCGAGGAACACTCCAAACACACCTTCCAGGATGACCTGCCGAAAACCTTGAAAACCATCGGCAAGTTACTGGATAAAAGTGGCAGCGACACACGCCATTGGCTGGCCGCCGACGAAAAACCCATGCAGTTGATGGAAACCGCATTCGCCGCCGCCCTGGCACAGGCCAATATCAGCAAGGCCGACCTCGACCTGCTGGTCTACCCCAACGTCACCCGCGGTTTCATCGAACCCGCCAACAGCACCTTCATCGCCAAGGCCCTGGGCCTGAACTGCCGAAACTTCGATGTGGTCGACGCCTGCAACGGCTGGGTCACCGCCATGGACGTCATCAACAGCAAGATGCAAGCCGGTGAAATCCGCTACGCCGCCATCGTCAACATGGAATTCGGCATGTCGGCGGGTGGACCGGTCATGCCCAAGAACTTCTCGCTGCAGTCACCCGCCGAACTCGCCTACAAGTTCCCAAGCTTTACCATTGGCGAAGCGGTCACGGTCACAATCCTCAGCAACCAAGCCCCCGGCAACTTCAAGTTCTCCTACATCAACCGGCCTGACCTCAGTGACTTGTCGACCATCTCCCTGCCGGACTGGAAACTGTTCTGCAACGAGGCAGACATCGAACGCATTGCCCCCACCGGCGGCCAGTACCAATTCAACTCCTATGCCGCCGCGCTGCATGAAGATGGTCGCAACGAAGCGATAAAAGTATTCAACATGCAAAAACTCTCGGCGGACGATGTGCATAAAGTGTTCATCCATACCGGTTCGCCGAAAATGTGGGAGCACATTGGCCAGATGATCGGCATCGATCACAAGTTGCATCACGTCGGGCCCCAGACCGGCAATATCATCACCGCGTCCATTCCCTATGGCATCTTCGATGCCATGAGCCGCGGCGAGGCCGAGCCAGGGCAGTTCTGCATGGGCTGGGCAGGCAGCGGCGGGATGGTGTTCTCGGCGCTGTCGTTCACGCTGTAAGGCACGGCGAAAAACCTGCCGCCGTGCTGCAACGGCGGTAGGCTGTTGCCCCTCGTTGGCCTGCACCGATCGACATCAGCCCAGCGTATGCCACTCCCGCTTGTCCCGCGCCAGCAGCTCGTCACCGGCCTCGGGGCCATCCTCGCCTGCCGGGTACTCATGCACCTCGCCTTCGCCAGTGGCCCAGGCATCGAGGAACGGCTGCACCGCACGCCAACCGTTCTCGATGTTGTCGGCGCGCTGGAACAATGTCTGGTCGCCGGTGAGGCAGTCGTAGATCAGCGTCTCGTACCCCGTCGCCGGGGTCATCTTGAAGAAGTCCTTGTAGGCAAAGCCCAGCTCGACATTCTCCATCACCAGCTCAGGCCCCGGACGCTTGGCCTGCAGGTCGAACCACATGCCCTCGTTGGGCTGGATCTGGATCTTCAGGTAGTTGGGCTTGGGCCGTTCCAGCTCGCTTTCACGAAACTGCGCATAGGGCGCCGGCTTGAAGCAGATGGCGATCTCGGTGTCGCGCACGCTCATGCGCTTGCCAGTGCGCAGGTAGAACGGCACCCCGGCCCAGCGCCAGTTGTCGATCATCACCTTGAGCGCCACATAGGTTTCGGTGCGGCTGTCGGTCGCGACATTGGGCTCGTCGCGGTAACCGGCCAACGGCTTGCGGCCCTGCTTGCCAGCGCCGTACTGGCCACGCACGGAATGCTTCAGGGCCATCTTCTGCGACCAGGGCCGGATAGCGCCGATCACCTTGGCCTTTTCACCACGCACGGCATCGGCGCCAAAGGCCGCCGGCGGCTCCATGGCGACCATGGCCAGCAGCTGGAACAGATGATTGGGCACCATGTCGCGCAGCGCCCCGGTGCTGTCGTAGAACGCCCCGCGCGTCTCGACGCCGACGGTCTCGGCGGCGGTGATCTGCACGTGGTCGATGTAATGGTTGTTCCAGAACGATTCGAACAGGCCGTTGGAAAAACGACTGACCAGGATGTTCTGTACGGTTTCCTTGCCCAGGTAATGGTCGATGCGGTAGATCTGCCGCTCGCTCATCACCTTGAGCAGGCAGGCGTTGAGCGCCTCGGCACTGGCAAGGTCGGTGCCGAAGGGCTTTTCCACCACCACCCGGCGAAAGCCACCGGCCGACTCGTCGAGCAGGCCGGCTGCGCCCAGGCGTTGGGCCACCTCAGGGAAGAAACGCGGCGAGGTGGCCAGGTAGAAGATGGCATTGCCATGGCTGGTTTTATCGATACGCCGGGCCAGGGCCTTGTAGGTCTCGGGGTCGAGAAAATCGCCGGTCTGGTAGTCCAGGCGCTTGGCCAGGCGTGCCCAGAGCTTGTCGTCCAGGCACTTGGCGCCAGCCTCCGCGCCCTTGTCGCGCGCCTGCATGAACGCCTGCAGGCGCGCGGCAAAGTCCTCGGCCGTGGCCGGGTTGTGATCGACCCCGACGATACGCAGGTTGCGGTCGAGCAGGCCGTCACGGCTGAGGTTGTACAGCGCCGGCATCAGCAGGCGCTTGACCAGGTCGCCGTTGGCGCCGAACAGGAACAAGGTGCATGGCGGCGCCGCGGCGATGGTCGATTTGCTCATTTAGCCCTTCTTCTTCTCGACGTGACCGCCAAAGCCCAGGCGCATGGCGGAGAGGATCTTGTCACCGTAGGTGCCCTGCTGCTGGCGCGAGCGGAAGCGGGCGAACAGCGCGCTGGACAGCACCGGCACCGGCACCGCCTGCTCGACGGCGGCATCGATGGTCCAGCGACCTTCACCACTGTCGGACACCGAGCCACTGAACTCGCGAAGCTGCGGGTCGGCGACCAGGGCGTCGGCGGTCAGGTCCAGCAGCCAGGAGGTGACCACGCTGCCACGGCGCCACACTTCGGCGATCTCGGCGACATTCAGGTCGAAGCGCTGATCTTCCGGCAACTCGTCGCCGCCCTTGCTGCGCAACAGGTCGAAGCCTTCGGCGTAAGCCTGCATCAGGCCGTACTCGATGCCGTTGTGGATCATCTTCACGTAGTGGCCGGCGCCGGGTGGGCCGGCATGGATGTAGCCGTGCTCGGCACGGTCGTGCTCGCCGCTGCGGCCCTGGGTGCGCGGAATGTCGCCAACGCCCGGGGCCAAGGCCTTGAACAGCGGCTCGAGGCGCTCGAACACGGCCTTCTCGCCACCGATCATCATGCAGTAGCCACGGTCCAGGCCCCACACGCCGCCGGAGGTGCCGACGTCGAGGTAGTGCAGGCCACGCTTGCCCAACTCGGCGGCGCGGCGCATGTCGTCCTTGTAGAAGGTGTTGCCACCGTCGATGATGGCATCGCCCGGCTCGAGCAGGTCGGCCAATTGCGCGATGGTCTGCTCGGTGATCTCGCCAGCGGGCAGCATGACCCATACCGCGCGCGGTGCCTTGAGTTTCCGTACCAGCGCACCGAGGTCGTGCGCGCCGACGGCGTCCTCACCTTCCAGGGTGGTGATAGCTTCGCGGTTGCGATCGTGGACCACAGTGCTGTGACCTGCGCGCATCAGGCGCCTTGCGATATTGCCGCCCATGCGGCCAAGCCCGATGATTCCCAGTTGCATGTGACGACGCTCCCGTAGGTTTTGCTTTACAACAGTTGAAGATTTCAGATTAGTCCAGCGTTCTTGCGCAGGGTTCAGCGACGAACGGGGCGACAACGATAAACAAAAAAGTTCCCAAGGGCGCGCAAAGAATTCAGAATGCGCGCCGCGTGAGGCGACTACGCTTCTTCATGTCACCAGCCAGAAATGCGAGGTGTGCTCATGGGTACTTTGATGCCTGCCACTCCCACCCAGACCCTCTATGTCACCGTGCGCCGCGACGAGCTGCGCCAGTTGAAGGACGAGCGTGACCAGCTGCGCGAGCAGCTCGCCCACTTGCACCTGCTGCTCGAGCAGGCGCGCCTGCAAGCCAACGCCACCGGGCTCTGATCCGTCCACTGTGTGCGTGGGAGCTGCTCGGCTCCCACCATCGCCTCCCCTCTGCGCCACCGCCGCTGCCCCTTCTGCAGCCGCGCTGCAGTGTGCGCCGCATATTTTGCAACAACTCGCCAACGTTTGCGCGGGTAATGCGACGAGAGCTAAATGACCAGCGGGTCACTTTTATTCCGTCCCGTCTCCTACACTGCTGTTTCGGCCCGGGTTTTGCTCATCTTTTGCTCGTCGAACGTGACGAAAAAAAGTCGAACTTTCCAAAACACGGGCGGGTCAGGAACTAAGTAGGCCATTGCAAAAGGACTGCCTTACGCTCGGCCCACCACCCCAACCAGTCCATAGCCGCTCGGCCGGAATGCCGATCGTGTCGTGCCTGCGCGCACAAGTTTGGGGCAAGGACAGCACTACGAAGATGCAGCAAAGACCAGAGAGAACCCACACCAGACACAACACTCCATAGGGACGGAAGAAGTATGATCAGTGCCGCTGTCGAACCTCACGCAGAGTCATTCCACCCGGACAACCGCGAGCCGCTGTCACCGCCACTCGCCCCGACAGTCAAGGCACCCGGCGCCCGGCGCCAGCATAATCCGAACAAACGCAAGATCCTGTTCGTCACCTCCGAGATCGCCGACCTGATCAAGACCGGTGGTCTGGGCGACGTGTCGTCGGCCCTGCCGCGGGCAATGGCCCACCTGCACGACGTACGGGTGCTGATTCCCGGCTATCGCCAGGTAGTCGAAAGCGACAACCCGATCCATATCGTCGGCGAGCTGGGCGGCCATGCCGCGCTGCCAGCATGCAAGATCGGGCGCATGGACCTGGCCGACGGCCTGGTGATCTACGTCTTGCTGTGCCCTGAACTGTACGAGCGCGACGGCACACCCTACGGTGCCAATAACGGCCGCGACTGGCCCGATAACCATATCCGCTTCGCTCGCCTGGGCCTGGCCGCAGCGGAAATCGCCGCCGGCGAAGGCATGGCCCACTGGCGCCCGGACCTGGTTCATGCCCACGACTGGCCAGCCGGCCTGGCCCCAGCCTACATGCACTGGCGCGGGCTGAGCACGCCCACCCTGTTCACCATCCACAACCTGGCCTATCAAGGTGTCTACAACCGAGGCTGCAGCCCTGAGCTGGCGATCCCGGACCACGCCATGCAGCAAGAGGGCATGGAGTTCTACGGCAAGCTGTCGTTCCTCAAGGCAGGCCTGGCCTATGCCAGTCACATCACCACGGTCAGCGCCACCTACGCCCGGGAGATCACTACCCCTGAATTCGGCTGCGGCCTGCACGGTTTCCTTGCCAGCAAGGCCGAGCAAGGCCTGCTCGGCGGCATACCCAACGGCATCGACGCGAGCTGGGACTCAGCCACCGACAAGCACCTGCACCACAACTTCAGTCTCAACGACTGGGACGGCAAGGCGCGCAACGCCGAACAGGTGCGTGAGCTGTTCGGCCTGGAGCGCACGGCCGGGCCGCTGTTCGCCGTGGTTTCTCGCCTGGTTTACCAGAAAGGGCTGGACCTGACCCTGGGCGTGGCCGACTTCATCGTCGAGCAGGGCGGCCAGATCGCCATCATCGGCCGTGGCGAGCCCGAGGAAGAACAGGCCATGCGCGAACTGGCCTCGCGTTACCCCGGTCGCATCGGTGTGCGCATCGGCTTCAACGAGACCGACGCAAGGCGCATGTTCGCAGGCTCCGACTTCTTGTTGATGCCTTCGCGTTACGAACCCTGCGGCCTCAGCCAAATGTACGCGCAACGCTTCGGCTCGTTGCCGGTGGCCCGCAACACGGGCGGTTTGGCCGATACCATAGAGGATGGCGTGACCGGTTTCCTGTTCGACGACTCTACCGTGGACAGCTACCTGGAAGCCTTGCGCCGAGCATTCTACGTGTATGGCAAGCAAGACCTGCTCAACGCCATGCGTTGCCTGTCCATGACCCAGCCGTTCAACTGGTGCCAGGCGGTGGAACCCTACGCCCGGCTGTACGAGAACCTGGTCCAGCAGGCACAGACTGCCCACTACTGAGCGGAGCGCTGACGATGCACAGGCATGGCGCACAATTGCTGGACGCCACGTCGGCGCGCTTCGCCCTCTGGGCACCGGATGCGCGCCACGTGAGCGTGGAAATCGAACAGCGGCCCGCGGTCGAACTGCTGGCCGACGAGGATGGCTGGTACAGCGCTGTCGCCCCGTGCCAGGCGGGCGATCGCTATCACTTTCGCATAGATGAGCACTTGGCGGTGCCCGACCCGGCGTCGCGCTACCAGCCCGAGGGCGTCCAGGGCCGCAGCGCGGTGGTGGATGTCGGCGGTTTTGCCTGGCAACACCCCTGGCACGGCCGGCCCTGGCACGAAGCGGTCATCCAGGAGGTCCATGTCGGCCTGCTGGGCGGCTATGACGGTGTGGTAAAGGTGCTGCCGCACCTGGCCGAGCTGGGCGTCAGCGCCATCGAGCTGATGCCCCTGGGGCAGTTCCCCGGCGAGCGCAACTGGGGCTACGACGGCGTGCTGCCGTTCGCGCCCCAGCACAGCTACGGCAGCCCGCAAGGGCTGTGCACGTTGGTCGACCAGGCCCACGGCCAGGGCCTGATGGTGCTGGTGGACGTGGTCTACAACCACTTCGGCCCCGACGGCAACTACCTGCATCAGTACGCCAGCCGGTTCTTTCGCCAGGACCGGCAGACCCCCTGGGGCGCCGCCATCGATTTTCGCCAGCCCCAGGTGCGCGAGTACTTCATCCAGAACGCGCTGATGTGGCTGTGCGACTACCGCTGCGACGGCCTGCGCCTGGACGCGGTGCATGCCATCGACCAGCCGGACTTTCTCGTCGAGCTGGCCCAGCGGGTGCGTGCCGCGGTCGAGCCGGGCCGACACATCTGGCTGGTCCTGGAAAACGAGCACAACCAGGCCGCGCTGCTCGAGCAAGGTTTCGACGCGCAATGGAACGACGACGGCCACAACGCCTTGCATGTGCTGCTGACCGGTGAAACCGAGGGCTACTACGCAGATTACAAAGAGCAGCCGATCGACCAGTTGGCCCGCTGCCTGGCCGAGGGTTTCGTGTTCCAGGGCCAACCCAACCGCCACGGCACGCCCCGCGGTGAACCCAGCGCCCACCTGCCGCCGACCTCGTTCGTGTTGTTCTTGCAGAACCACGACCAGGTCGGCAACCGCGCCCTGGGCGAGCGCCTGGCTCGGCTCTGTCCACCACCGGCGCTGAAGGCTGCGACCACGCTACTGCTAATGGCGCCAATGATCCCCCTGTTATTCATGGGCGAGGACCAAGGCAGCCGTCAGCCGTTCCTGTTCTTCACCGACTTCCATGATGAATTGGCCGATGCCGTGCGCGAGGGGCGGCGTGGCGAGTTCGCCCATTTCGCTGCCTTCGCCGACCCGCACAAGCGCGAGCAGATCCCCGACCCCAACGCCGAGAGCACTTTCCAGACCTCCAAGCCCCGGCAACAGGAGGTGCTGGCCGGCTGGCACGGGTTGTACCAGCAGTTGCTCGCGCTGCGCAGGCGCTATGTCATCCCGCACCTGCCAGGTACCCGCGCCTTGGCCAGCGAAGTGCTCGGCGCCAGAGCGCTGACCGCGCGCTGGCGCCTGGGCGATGGCCAAGAGCTGCGCATTGACCTCAACCTCGACGCCACGCCCCAGCCGGTGGCCCTGCCGGCCCAGGCGCAGCGGTTGTACGACAGCAGCGACAATGCCCACCCCGACTCGACCCTCGCCGCCCACAGTTGCGTGGTCAGCCTGCTGCCCCCCGCCCAGGAGACGCCATGAAAGAGTCCCCCCTGCACCGCCTGGCCGCCAGGGTCGGCCTGGCCCGCGATTGGGTCGACGCCAACGACCGCCCGCAGCAGGTCAGTGACGCGGTGCTGCGCCAAGTGCTCGCAGGCCTCGGTCACCCGGCTGCCGACGACGCGGCCGTCGACGCCAGCCTGCGGGCCGTCGAGCAGGCCGATGACCCTGCGCACCTGCCACCGCTGCTGACCGTCGATCACGGCCAGCCCCTGGCCCTTGGGCATTACTTCAACGCCGCCAGCCCGGTGCGCTGCAAACTGGACGACGGCAGCCAGCGCGAACTGGCCCTGGATGCCCAGGCCTGCCTGCCCGGCGAACTGCCGATCGGCTACCACCAACTGGCCATCGAGGGCCGGACCTTCACCCTGGCGGTGGCACCGTTGCGCTGCCACCCCCTGCAGGACGCCGTCGAACAACGGCCGCCGCGCTGCTGGGGCCTTTCGGTACAGCTGTACAGCCTGCGCCGCCCCGGCGACGGCGGCTACGGCGACTGCCTGGCGCTGGAGCAACTGGCACGCAGCGCTGCCGAGCGTGGCGCCGACGCCCTGGCCATCAGCCCGATGCATGCCTTGTCGGCTTACGACCAGCAGCATTTCAGCCCCTATTCGCCGTCCAGCCGCCTGCTGCTCAACGAGCTCTATGCCAGCCCCGCGGCCTTGCTGGGCGAGCGTGAGGTGCGCATGGCCGCCCAGTCCTGCGGCCTGGAGGCGATACTCGACGCACTGGAGCAACAGCCCCTGGTCGACTGGCCGCGCGCAGCCGAGGCCCGCCATCGCCTGCTCGAGACGTTGTACCAGGATTTCAGCCAGCGTGAGCACCCGCTGCGCGAGGACTTCGAAAGCTTCCGCGATGCCGCCGGCGAAAAGCTCGAGCACCACTGCCGCTTCGCCGTGCTGCAAGCCGAGGCGGTCGGCCAGGGGCTGGGCGCCGACTGGCGTAACTGGCCGGCGGCCTGGCAAGACCCCTATCACCCGGAGGTTGAAGCCCTGGCCAACAGCTACCCCGCGCGCATCGAGTTCCACGCCTTCTGCCAATGGCTTAGCGAACGCAGCCTGCAACGGGCCCAGGACGCGGCCCGCGGCAACGGCATGGCGGTGGGCCTGATCGCCGACCTGGCAGTGGGCGCCGATGGCGCCGGCAGCCAGGCCTGGAGCCGCCAGGACGAGCTGCTGGCAGGCCTCAACGTCGGCGCGCCGCCAGATATCCTCAACCGCGCCGGGCAGGACTGGGGCATCTGCGCCTTTTCCCCCGAAGGGCTCAAGCGCAATGGCTACCGCGCCTTCATCGAGATGCTGCGGGCCAACCTGGCCCATGCCGGCGGCTTGCGCATCGACCATGTGATGGGCCTGCGCCGGCTGTGGCTGATCCCGCGTGGCGCCGCGCCCAGCGAAGGGGCCTACCTGGACTACCCAGTGGATGACCTGCTGCGCCTGCTGGCCCTGGAGTCGGTGCGGCACGCTGCGATCATCCTCGGCGAAGACCTGGGCACCGTGCCTGCCGGCCTGCGTGAACGCCTGGCCGACAAAGCGCTGCTGGGCATGCGCGTGCTGCCGTTCGAGCAGCAGCCACTGGGGCAATTCAGGCCGATTCTCGACTGGCCGGACAACGCCCTGGCCACCACCGGTACCCACGACCTCGCCCCGCTGGCCGGCTGGCTGGCCAACCGCGACATCGACTGGAGCCATCGCCTGAAGCTGATCGACCCCGCCAGCGAATTGCACTGGCGCCATGACCGGCAGAAGGAGCACGACGGCCTGCGCCGCACCCTGGAAGCCAACTACGGACCGCAAAAGGACAACGATGCCGTGATCGACGCCGCCATCCGCTATGTCGGCCACACCCGCGCCCCGCTGGTGCTGGTCCCCCTGGAAGACCTGCTCGGCTGCGACGAGCAAGCCAACCTGCCCGGCACCACCACAGGCCACCCCAACTGGCGTCGGCGCTTCCAGGCACCGGCCGACGCGCTGCTCGACGACCAGGACGCCGCCCGCCGCCTGGAACTGCTGGCCCAAGCCCGCGAACAGGCATGGGAGCGTGACCGATGAAGCCGTTGACCGCCACCGTGCGCCTGCAACTGCACAGCGAATTCAGCCTCGACGACGCCGCGGCGCTGGTGCCCTATTTCGCAGCGCTGGGCATCAGCCATGTGTATGCCTCGCCGATCCTCACCGCCCGTGCCGGCTCGCGCCATGGCTATGACGTGGTCGACCCGACCCGGATCAACCCGGAGCTTGGTGGCGAGCCTGCGCTGCAGCGCCTGGTCGGCGCCCTGCGCCAGCACGGCATGGGGCTGATCCTCGACACCGTGTCCAACCACATGGCCGTGGGCGGCGCCGACAATCCCTGGTGGCAGAGCCTGCTGGCCTGGGGCAGGCGCAGCCCCTACGCCGAGTTCTTCGATATCCAGTGGCATTCCAGCGACCCGTTGCTGGCCGGGCAACTGCTGTTGCCGTTTTTGGCCAGCGATTACGGCCAGGCCTTGCAGGCCGGTGAAATCCCGCTGACCTTCGACGCCCGTGAGGGCGTGTTCGAAGTGGCCCACCACGAGCACCGCTTCCCCATCTGCCCACTGGATTACGGCCGCATCCTCGGCCAGGCCGAGGATGCGCGCTTGCAAGCGATGGCCCACCACTTCGGCGCCTTGCACGAGGCGGCCGACCCACTGGCCGAGGCCTTGCCGCTGCATCGTGAGCTGGCGCGCGTGGTGGCCGACGGGGCGAGCCTGGACGGCGCGCTGGCGGCCTTCGACAGCCGAGAGGCTGCGGGTTTCCAGCGCCTGCACCTGCTGTTGGAGCGCCAGACCTACCGCCTGGCCAGCTGGCGCACCGCCGCCGACGACATCAACTGGCGGCGCTTCTTCGACATCAACGAACTGGGCGGCTTGCGGGTGGAGCGCTCGGCAGTGTTCGAGGCCACCCACGCCAAGCTGTTTTCGCTGATCGAGCGCGGCCTGGTGGACGGCCTGCGCATCGACCATATCGACGGCCTGGCCGACCCGCGCCGCTACTGCCGCAACCTGCGCCGCCGGGTCGATGGGTTGCTGGCCCGGCGCCCCTTGGGCGCGGCCCTGGAGCACTTCCCGATCTATGTCGAGAAGATTCTCGGTAGCGGCGAACACCTGCACCGCGACTGGCTCGCCGACGGCACCACCGGCTACGAGTTCATGAACCAGGTGTCGCTGCTGCAGCACGACCCGGCCGGCGAAGCGCCGCTGAGCGAGCTGTGGCACAGCATCAGCCAGCGCCCCGACTTCGCCGAAGAGCAGCGCAGCGCCCGCCACCTGGTGCTCAACGCCAGCCTGGCCGGCGATTGCGAGTCGGTGGCCCAGGCGCTGTTGCAGGTCGCCCGCGACGACCTGATGACCCGCGACCTGACCCTCGGCGCGATCCGCCGGGCATTGCAGGCGCTGGTCGAGCACTATCCGGTATACCGCACCTATATCAATGCCTGCGGCCGCCCCGCCGAGGACGAGGCGTTCTTCCAGCAAGCCCTGGCCGGTGCCCGGCAAACCCTGGCCGAGGCCGACTGGCCGCTGCTCGACCAGTTGCAGCGCTGGCTCGGCGGCCAGCCCTGGCGCCAACTGCCACCGGGCCGCCCACGCAAGCACCTGCGCCATGCTTGCGTGCGCTTCCAGCAGCTCACCGCGCCCAGCGCCGCCAAGGCGGTGGAAGATACCGCGTTCTACCGCTCGGCCCGGCTGCTGTCGCGCAACGATGTAGGCTTCGAGGCCGAGCGCTTCAGTGCCGACCCGGCGTGGTTCCACAACGAGGCGCAACGCCGCCTGCGTGATTTCCCCGACAACCTGCTGGCCACCGCCACCCACGATCACAAGCGCGGCGAGGATTGCCGGGCCAGGCTGGCGCTGCTCAGCGAACGCGGTCCCTGGCTGGCCAGCCGTGTCGAGCACTGGCGCGAGCTGGCTGCGCCGCTGCGCGAGGCGCTGGACGACGGCGAGGCGCCCAGCCCTGGCGACGAGTTGCAGTTGTTGCAGACACTGCTCGGCAGTTGGCCGCTGGACCTCGGCCTGCACGACCGCCAGGCCCTGGCCGCCTATGCCGCGCGCATCCGCCAATGGCAGCAGAAGGCCCTGCGCGAAGCCAAGCTGCGCAGTAGCTGGGCCGCGCCGAACGCGCGTTACGAGCAGGCCTGCGCGCGCTACGTCGACGGCCTGCTGCTGGACGACGAGCACCAACAGCTGCGCCAGGCCCTGCAGCAAGCCGCCGCCCAGCTGGCCTGCCCCGGCGCGCTCAATGCCTTGGCGCAATCCCTGCTGCGCATGACCACGCCCGGCGTGCCCGACCTGTACCAGGGCAACGAATACTGGGACTTTTCACTGGTCGATCCGGACAACCGCCGCCCGGTGGACTATGCCGCCCGCCGCGCGAGCCTGGGTGACAGTGCGTCGCTGGCCGAGCTGCTCGCCCATTGGCGCGACGGGCGCATCAAGCAGGCGCTGGTGGCGCGGATGCTCGACTGCCGCCTGGCCCGCGCCGAGCTGTTCCGGCGTGGCGACTACCTGCCCTTGGGGGTGCAGGGCAAGCATGCCGACAAGGTGCTGGCCTTCGCCCGCCTGGGCGACGGCGAGCGCGCCATTGTCGTCGTGCCGCGCCTGGCCAGCAGCTTGCTGGGCAGCGCCGCAACACCGTTGATCCCGGCACAGAACTGGGACGATACGCGGCTGGTACTGCCGTTTGCCTTGTCAGCTGCCAACTGTTCGGGACTTTTCGGCGGCACTGCGGTCAGCCCTTCAAGGGAGCTGATGTTGAGCGCCGTGCTGGCGGAGTTTCCAGTCAATGTGTTGATCGATCATGCCTAACCGCATCAGGAGCGTCGTGATGAGTGTCGATGAAAAGCGAGTTCGCGAATTTGCCTACCAGATCTGGGAGTCGGAGGGTAAGCCGGCCGGCCAGGAGGAACGCCACTGGGACATGGCGCGCAAACTGGCCGAAGCCGAGGCGCTGGCGCCCAAGGCGGCGCCGCGCAAGAAGGCGGCAGCCAAGCCCAAGACCGTCCCCGCCGTGGAAAAACCGCTGGCTGTGAAGAAACCCAGGGCAGTGAAGAAGCCTGCAAGCTGATGGTCTTGTAGCGCCTGTACCCGCTTCATCGCAGGGCAAGTCGCCTCGGTGCGCCGAGGCGACTTGCCCTGCGATTTCCCTCTCCCCGGACCATGAGGACCGCCATGAGCCCGCGCACCCCGAAGAAAACCCGTTCCGTCGCCCCGTCGCGCATCCGCGAAGGCCTGCCCTTCCCACTCGGCGCCACCTGGGATGGCCTGGGGGTCAACTTCGCGCTGTTCTCGGCCAACGCCACCAAGGTTGAACTGTGCCTGTTCGATGCCACGGGTGAAAAAGAACTCGAGCGTATCGAACTGCCGGAATACACCGACGAGATCTACCATGGCTACCTGCCCGACGCGCACCCTGGCCTGGTCTATGGGTATCGCGTCCACGGCCCCTACGAACCGGAGAACGGCCACCGCTTCAACCCCAACAAACTGCTGATCGACCCCTACGCCAAACAACTGGTCGGCGCACTGAAGTGGTCCGAGGCCCTGTTCGGCTACACCATAGGCCATCCCGACGGCGACCTGTCGTTCGATGAGCGTGACAGCGCGCCGTTCGTGCCCAAGTGCAAGGTCATCGACCCGGCTTTCACCTGGGGACGCGACCAGCGCGTATCGATCCCCTGGGAACGCACCATCATCTACGAGGCCCACACCCGCGGCATCAGCATGCGCCACCCGGCCGTGCCGGAAAGCCTGCGCGGCACCTTCGCCGGGCTGGCCAACGATGAGCTGCTCAAGCACATCAAGGACCTGGGCGTATCGAGCATCGAACTGCTGCCGATCCATGCTTTCGTCAACGACCAGCACCTGCTGGACAAGGGCCTTAACAACTACTGGGGCTACAACAGCATCGCCTTCTTCGCTCCGCACCCCAAGTACCTGGCCAGCGGCAAGATCGCCGAATTCAAGGAAATGGTCGCGCACCTGCACGACGCCGGCCTGGAGGTGATCCTCGACGTGGTCTACAACCACACCGCCGAAGGCAACGAGCGCGGCCCCACGCTGTCGATGCGCGGTATCGACAACGCCTCGTACTATCGGCTGATGCCCGAGGACAAGCGCTACTACATCAACGACTCGGGCACCGGTAACACCCTGGACCTCAGCCACCCCTGCGTGCTGCAGCTGGTCACCGACTCGTTGCGCTACTGGGCCGGCGAGATGCACGTGGATGGCTTTCGCTTCGACCTGGCGACCATCCTCGGCCGTTACCACGACGGCTACAGCGAACGCCACGGCTTCCTCGTCGCCTGCCGCCAGGACCCGATGCTCAGCCAGGTCAAGCTGATCGCCGAGCCTTGGGACTGCGGCCCCGGCGGCTACCAGGTGGGCAACTTCGCCCCCGGCTGGGCGGAGTGGAACGACCGCTTCCGCGACACCGTACGCAGCTTCTGGAAAGGCGACGAAGGCATGCTCGCCGACTTCGCCGCGCGCATCACCGCTTCGGGCGACCTGTTCAACAACCGTGGCCGACGCCCCTACGCCTCGGTCAACTTCATCACCGCCCACGACGGCTTCACCCTGCGCGACCTGGTGTCGTACAACGACAAGCACAACGAGGACAACGACGAGAACAACCAGGACGGCACCGACAACAACCTGTCGTGGAACTGCGGCGTCGAAGGCCCCACCGACGATCCGGCCATCAATGCCCTGCGCATGCGCCAGATGCGCAACTACTTCGCCACCCTGCTGCTGGCCCAGGGCACGCCGATGATCGTCGCCGGCGACGAGTTCAGCCGCACCCAGCACGGCAACAACAACGCCTACTGCCAGGACAGCGAAATTGGCTGGGTGAACTGGGACCTGGACGAGGACGGCACGGCGCTGCTGGCCTTCGTCAAGCGCCTGACCCGGCTGCGCCTGGCCTACCCGATCCTGCGGCGCTCACGGTTCCTGGTGGGCGACTACAACGAGGCGATCGGCGTGAAGGACGTCACCTGGCTGGCCCCGGACGGCAGCGAGATGAGCGTCGAGCAATGGGAAGACCCCCACGGCCGCTGCCTGGGCATGCTCATGGACGGCCGCGCCCAGGTCAGTGGCATTGCCCGGCCCGGCGCCGAGGCGACCCTGCTGCTGGTCGTCAACGCCTACCACGACGTGGTGCCGTTCAAACTGCCGCCCGTGCCGGAGGGCGACTACTGGAGCTGCCTGGTGGATACCGACCGGCCAGAGCTGCGCAAGCCGCAACACCTGGCGTTCGACACGCAGTTCGAGGTCAAGGGGCGGTCATTGCTGTTGCTGGCGTTGCAGCGTGAGGAGGAGTGAACCTGCACTGGCCATTTCGGTCCTACACTGCGTGGGAGCCGACCTTGCCGGCGAACACCGGCCAAGCCGGTGCCATCCACCGCGGCGCTTGGTTCGCCAGCAAGGCTGGCTACGGGCGGGGTACGCCGCAAACCTGTAGGAGCCGGCTTGCCGGCGAACACCGGCGTAGCCGGTGCCAGCCTCCGCGTCGCCTGGTTCGCCAGCAAGGCTGGCTCCTACGGGCGGGGTACGCCGCAAACCTGTAGGAGCCGGCTTGCCGGCGAACACCGGCGTAGCCGGTGCCATCCTCCGCGTCGCCTGGTTCGCCAGCAAGGCTGGCTCCTACGGCGCGGGGTACGCCGCAAACCTGTAGGAGCCGGCTTGCCGGCGAACACCGGCGTAGCCGGTGCCATCCTCCGCGGCGCCTGGTTCGCCAGCAAGCTGGCTCCTGCAGAGATTGCCCATGACCGACCGACAGGAGCCAACGTGAGCAGCCCAGGTTTCGCCAGTGTCGACCAAGCCCCCGCCGTGCACCGGGTCAAGGTGCTGACGGTCAACACCCACAAGGGCTTCACCACGTTCAACCGGCGTTTCATCCTGCCGGAACTGCGCGAGGCGGTGCGCAGCACCCAGGCCGACATCGTGTTCCTCCAGGAAGTGCTCGGCAGCCACGACCGCCACGCCGCCCGCTACCCCGGCTGGCCGCAGACCTCGCAATACGAATTTCTCGCCGACAGCATGTGGAGCGACTTCGCCTACGGCCGCAACGCGGTCTACCCCGACGGCCACCACGGCAACGCCCTGCTGTCGAAGTACCCGATCCTCGAACACCGCAACCTCGACGTCTCGATCACCGGCCCCGAACGCCGTGGCCTGCTGCACTGCGTGCTGGATGTGCCCGGGCAACACCAGGTGCATGCCATCTGCGTGCACCTGTCGCTGCTCGAAAGCCACCGCCAGCAACAACTGCAACTGCTGCGTCGACTGCTCGACGCCCTGCCCGCCGACGCCCCGGTGATCATCGCCGGCGACTTCAACGACTGGCAGCTGCGCGGCAACCGCACCCTGGGCCTGCAGCGCGACCTGCACGAAGCCTTCGAGCGCCATCATGGCCTGCTCGCCCGTACCTACCCGGCGCGCCTGCCGCTGCTGCGCCTGGACCGCATCTACCTGCGCAACGCCGACAGCCATGCGCCGAGGATCCTCGGCCACAAGCCCTGGACACACCTGTCCGATCACCTGCCGCTGGCGGTGGAAGTGCGGCTCTAGCAACGATTTTTCATAGCTGCGCCAAGGGCAATCGCCATTGCTGCTATATCAAATCAAAAATATATAAAAATCATATAGTTGAAGATCCCAACACAGATTTACCGAACATTTCACGCTTTCTTGACGCAAGCGCCGACCTCTCCTTAGCTGAACAGTAATCACCAGTCGTAAAAACTCGTGCCGGGCCTCTAGCGCGCGCCTTAGTGCGTGCTCCCAGGGGCTGGCGCGCTGGTTTGGGTCGCCCCCTGTTCTTGTCGTACAGCTCGTGACATCAGGCCAGCGCCTCGGCTGTTCTGCGTGCTGTACAACCCACAACAACAGGAGATCCGCCATGAAATGCCCCTCGAACCCCTTGCGCTTCGAAGCCATTTTCTGTGCGGTTTCCACGTCGCTGCTGCTGGCAACCCCGGTGGAAACCTTGGCTTTCGACCTGCAGGAGGACGCGCCTTTCGCCGCTATCCTGCAACCCCCCGAGGTGCCGCGCCTGCCCCTCGAGCCGCTGAGTGTCGGCGGCCTCAACCAGGGCATGCTCAGCGCGTTTTCCCAGCGCATGGGCGAACGCCACGGGCCGTTGGCCCCCGACTTGATCGCCAGCCAATGGGCGCAGTTCTTCCCTGGCGCGCCGCGCCCAGGCGCCCAGGCGCCAGCCCAGCTGGAGGCGCCCAGCCAGCAGTTGACGATCGGCCCGGACCTGTTCGTGCGCGAAACCTCCGCCGGCAATGTACACCGGGCGGGGATCTTCTTTGGCCACAACAACCTGCAAAGCAGCTTCAACGGCATGCGCCCGCTGCTCGGCGACAAACAGCGCAACGCGGTCAACCTCAGTGGCGAGAGCCTGGGCGTGTACTGGAGCATGTCCCATGAACAGGGCTGGCACCTCGACGCCGTGGCCATGGGCACGCGTATCGACGTCAACGGCCGCTCCCAGGCCGGCCAGCGGGTCGACGACAGCGGCCATGCGATGACCTTCTCGGTGGAGGGCGGTTTCCCCATCGGCCTGGGCGGCGGCTGGGTGATCGAGCCCCAGGCGCAGTTGATCAACCAGCAGTTCTTCCCCAGCAGCCAGATGCAGGAAGCGACCTTGCAGGCATTCGACAGCCAGCCCAGCTGGAGCGGCCGGGTCGGCGCCAAGCTGTCGGCGCGCTACGAGGTCAAGGGCATGCCCATCGAGCCCTACGTGCGCACCAACGTCTGGTACGACTTCAGTAACGCCGACAGCGTAAAGCTCGACCAGGTGGACAAGATCTCCAGCTCGCGCCGCTCGACCTCGGTGGACCTCGGCCTGGGCCTGGTGGCGCGGGTCACGCCGAATGTGGCGCTGTTCGTCAGCGCCGATTACAGCTCCGATGTGGATGACAACGATTTGAATGGGTTGATTGGCAGCCTGGGGGTCAGGATGCGCTGGTAGCGCTGACCAGCAGCGACCCGGTAGGCGCGACACGAGGTCGCGCCTTCAAAAGAGCAAAAAACGATCACGCCGGCTTCATGACCAGAACGCCCAGCGGCGGCAGGTTCAGCGCCAGCGACAAGGGCTGGCCATGGCTGGCGCTAGCCTCCGTCGCCACCGCCCCCAGGTTGCCGACGTTTGACCCGGCATACAGCTCGGCGTCGCTGTTGAGCAGCTCCTGCCACTGGGCGCCGAACGGCACGCCGATGCGGTAACCTTCGCGCGGCACCGGGGTGAAGTTGGCCACCACCAGCAACGGCTCGCCCTGGCTGCTCCAGCGCAGCCAGGCATACACGCTGTTGGCGGCATCGTCGCCGATCAGCCACTGGAAGCCCTGGGGCTGGCAGTCCTGCTCGTGCAGCGCCGGCAGTTCGCGGTACAGGCGGTTGAGATCGGCCACCAGCTTCTGCACCCCCTGGTGCTCGGGATACTGCAGCAGGTACCAGTCCAGTTGCTGGTCGTGGTTCCATTCGCGCCACTGGCCGAACTCGCAGCCCATGAACAGCAGCTTCTTGCCCGGGTGCATCCACATGAACGTCAGGTAGGCGCGCAGGTTGGCGAATTTCTGCCAGCGGTCGCCGGGCATCTTGTCGATCAGCGAATGCTTGCCGTGCACCACCTCGTCGTGGGAGATCGGCAGGATGAAATGCTCGGAGTAGGCATAGATCAGGCCGAAGCTCATCTCGTTGTGGTGGTAGGTGCGGTGGATCGGGTCGTTCTGGATATAGTGCAGGGTGTCGTGCATCCAGCCCATGTTCCACTTGTAGGCAAAGCCCAGCCCGCCCTGCTGCACCGGCTGGCTGACCCCCGGCCAGGCGGTGGACTCCTCGGCGATGATCAGCGCGCCCGGCGCCTCATGGGCGGCGACGCTGTTGAGGTGACGGATGAAATCGATGGCCTCGAGGTTCTCGCGCCCGCCATGACGGTTGGGCACCCATTCGCCGGCCTTGCGCGAATAGTCGCGGTAGAGCATCGAGGCCACCGCATCGACGCGCAGGCCGTCGATATGGAAATGCTTGAGCCAATGCAGCGCCGAGGCCAGCATGAAACCGCGCACTTCGTTGCGGCCAAGGTTGTAGATCAGGGTGTTCCAGTCCTGGTGGAAGCCTTCCAACGGGTTGTCGTACTCATACAGCGCAGTACCGTCGAACCGCGCCAGGCCGTGCTCGTCGGTAGGGAAATGCGCCGGCACCCAGTCGAGGATCACGCCGATGCCGCCCAGGTGGCAGGCGTCGATGAAATAGGCGAAGTCCTCGGCGCTGCCATAGCGTGAAGTGGGCGCGAACAGCGACAGTGGCTGGTAGCCCCAGGAGCCACCGAACGGGTGCTCCATGATCGGCATCAGTTCGATATGGGTGAAGCCCAGCGCCTGCACGTAGGGCACCAGGCGTTCGGCCAGCTCGCGCCAGTTGTAGTAGCGCGCCACTTCGCCGGCATCGTCCAGCTCGCAGCGCCAGGAGCCGGCGTGCAGTTCGTAGATAGACAGCGGCGCACTGTAGGCATGGCGCTGGGCCCGCTGCTCCATCCACGGCTGGTCGCGCCAGGCGTGGGCCAGCGGCCCGGCCACCTTCGACGCGGTGCTCGGCGGCAGCTCGGTGGCGCGGGCCAGCGGGTCGGCCTTGAGCGGCAGTACGCCGTCATGGCCGAGCACCTCGAACTTGTAGGTCTCGCCCACACCCAGGCGCGGCACGAACAGTTCCCAGACGCCGGCACTGTGGCGCAGGCGCATCGGGTGACGGCGGCCGTCCCAGTTGTTGAAGTCGCCGACCACCGACACGCGCCGGGCGTTGGGCGCCCAGACCGAGAAGCACACGCCGGCGACGCCATCGACCTCGCTGGGCTGCGCGCCGAAACGCCCGGATAAGTCGCGGTGATTGCCCTCGGCGAACAGGTACATGTCCATGTCGCCCAGTTGCGGGCCGAAGCTGTAGGGGTCCTCGGTGACCTGCTGGCCGCCGGCCCAGTCGATCTGCAGCTGGTACGGCTGGGCCTCGGTCAGCTGCGCGATGAACAGCCCGGGCAGGCTGGCCTGCTGCATCTGGGCGAGGATACGCCCGTCGTCACGCGCCAGCACCCGCACGTTCAGGGCGTTGGGCAGGAAGGCGCGGATAGTCTGGCCGCCCGCACCATCGGGGTGCGGGCCGAGCACGGCGAACGGATCGGCGTGCTCGGCGCGGGCCAGGGCATCGAGGTCCCGTTGCCGAAGGCCGCCGGTGTCACGCATGGTTGCATTCATCTCACTGCCCCTTTCCATGTTTTCATTGACAGCCCTGGGGCTGCGTTGCAGCCCCAGGGTCTTTCAGGCTCATGCTTCACCCCAGGCACTGATCAGCCCATGCAAGCCATGCAAAGGCACGGCCAGCCAGCTGGGCCGGTTCTCGGCTTCGTAGGTGATCTCGTAGGCGGCCTTCTCCAGGCAGAACAGCTCCAGCGCCGCGCGCTCGCCCTCGGCCTGCTGCCAGGCGTGGGGCATGGCGGCGGTGGCCAGCCCGTAGGCTTCGACGAAGGCGTGGCGCGACTGGTGCAAGTACTGCCGGGCAACCCGCTGGCGGGCCTGGCGCGCCGCGTCGGACAGGTCCACCGCCGAGGCGCTGCGCAGGATCATCGCAGCAGCATAGTCGAACGAACGCAGCACGCCGCTGACATCCTTGTACGGGCTTTGCTTGGCCCGGCGCTCGTGCAGCGGCCGCGCCGGCTCGCCCTCGAAGTCGATCAGGTAGGCGTCGCCCTGCACCACCAGCACCTGGCCCAGGTGCAGGTCGCCATGCACGCGCATCAGCAAGCCGCCCTGGGCCTGGCGGGCGAGTTCATCGAGGTGCTGTTGCAGGCCTTCGCGCTGTTGCTGCAGGTCATCGACCAAGGCCTGGCTGTCGTTGTCCAGCGTGTCGCGGTGCAGGGCCAGCAGGTCGAGGGCATGGGCCAGCTCGGCGCCGATCTGCGCGCCCCAGCGTTCACTGTCGGCGGCATCGCTCGGTCGTGGCGCGAAGGCTTGGTTGGTGCTGGGCGCGGCCAGCAGCAGGTGCATCTCGCCCAGGCGCTGGCCGAGCAAGGCGGCGAAACCGCTGAGCTCGGCCAGCGCGTCGGTGTGTGCTTCGGACTCGACGCTGCCCGGCTCCATCTCATCGCGGATCGCCCGCTCCAGGGTGTTCTGCGTCCAGTCCCAGGCATCGCCCTGGTTGCTCAGGTAACCCTGGGCAATCATCAGCAGGTGCGCCTGGTCAGCGTGGTCGACGCGGCTGACCCAGGCCAGCAGCGGCGAAATATTGGCGAAGCCGGCGGCGGTCAGGTAGGCGCTCATCTCCAGCTCCGGGTGCACCCCCGGGTTGACCCGGCGGATCAACTTGAGCACCAGGCTGCCAGCGACCACCACCGAGCTGTTGGACTGCTCGGCGCTGAGGTAGCGCACTTCGCTGTCGTCATCCAGCGCCAGCGCCGCGAGCTGATCGGTGCATTCGAAGCGCAGCTCGCCCAAAGCCTCGCCACAGGGCAGGCGCAGGCCGTCCTGGCAGCCGCGCAGCACCGCGCGAACGAAAGGTTCCAGGACGAAGGCATCGGTGATCAGGCCGACCTGGCGGCCCCGCCGCACCCGCGACAGCGCCAGCTGCTGGGGCAGCGCGGCGTTGATCTGCTCTTCGGGCAGCAGGCCGAACGGCAGTTGGTAAAGGGTGCAGACGCCGTCGCTGTGCACCTCGATCTCGCTGAGCAACGCCGGCAAGGCCGCGGTGCCGAAACGCACGCCATAGCGCAGGCGCACCTGGTCGATCGGCCCTTCCTTGCCGGCGAACCAGCGCCGCTTGGGCAGGTACTGCGGCAGGATCGTGCCTTGCAAGGTGTCGCGTGACGGCGCCTCGAGCAGCTCCTCCATGCGCTTGCGCAGCACCAGGGTGGTCAACTCAGGCAAGCCCTCGGCTGGCTGCAGGTGCCAGCTGGGCATGCGGTCGTGGGAGGCCAGCAGGAACCAGTAGAAGCCGTACGGCGGCAAGGTCAGCAAGAACGGCAACTGGCCGATCGGCGGGAAGGCGCTGCCGCCGAGCATTTCCACCGGCACCCGCTCCGCGTACTGCGACAGCTCGAGCTCGGCGGCCTGGGCGGCGCGCGAGACGTTGGCCACGCACAGCACCACTTCGCTGTTGCCGTTCGGGTCGGTGTACTCGCGAAGGTAGGCCAGAATGCGCCGGTTGCTGGGGGTGAGCATCTTCAAGCTGCCACGGCCAAAGGCCTTCTGCTGCTTGCGCACCGCCAGCAGGCGGCGATTCCAGTTGAGCAGCGAGTGCGGGTCGTGGGCCTGGGCCTCGACGTTGACGGTCTGGTAGCCGTACAGCGGGTCCATGATCGGCGGCAGTACCAGGCGCTGGGGGTCGGCACGGGAGAAACCACCGTTGCGGTCCGGCGACCACTGCATCGGCGTGCGCACGCCGTCGCGGTCACCCAGGTAGATGTTGTCACCCATGCCCAGCTCGTCGCCGTAGTACAAGGTCGGCGTGCCTGGCATCGACAACAGCAGGCTGGTGAGCAGCTCGATGCGCCGCCGGTCGCGCTGCAGCAGCGGCGCCAGGCGCCGGCGAATCCCTAAGTTGATGCGTGCGCGGCGATCCTCGGCGTAGTAGTTCCACAGGTAGTCGCGCTCGCGGTCGGTGACCATCTCCAAGGTCAGCTCATCGTGGTTGCGCAGGAAGATCGCCCATTGGCAGTTGGCCGGGATCTCCGGGGTCTGGCGCAGGATATCGGTGATCGGGAAACGATCCTCCATGGCCAGGGCCATGTACATGCGCGGCATCAGCGGGAAATGGAAGGCCATGTGGCATTCGTCGCCGTCGCCCTCGCCAAAGTAGGGCCGGGTGTCTTCCGGCCATTGGTTGGCCTCGGCCAGCAGCATGCGGTCGGGGTAATTGGCATCGATCTCGGCGCGGATCGCCTTGAGCACCTCGTGGGTCTCGGGCAGGTTCTCGTTGTTGGTGCCGTCGCGCTCGATCAGGTAGGGGATGGCGTCCAGGCGCAGGCCATCGACCCCCAGGTCGAGCCAGAAACGCATCACCCCGATCACCGCCTTGAGCACCTGCGGGTTGTCGAAGTTCAGGTCCGGCTGGTGCGAGTAGAAGCGGTGCCAGAAGTACTGGCCGGCCACTGGGTCCCAGGTCCAGTTGGATTTCTCGGTGTCGAGGAAGATGATCCGCGTGCCGTCGTATTTCTGCTCGTCGTCCGACCACACGTAGAACTCCCGCGCCTTGCTGCCACGCTTGGCGTGGCGGGCGCGCTGGAACCAGGGGTGCTGGTCGGAGGTATGGTTGATGACCAGCTCGGTGATCACCCGCAGGCCGCGCTTGTGGGCCTCGGCAATGAAGCGCCGGGCGTCGGCCATGCTGCCGTAGTCCGGGTGCACGGCCTTGTATTCGGCAATGTCGTAGCCGTCGTCACGCCGCGGCGAGGGGTAGAACGGCAACAGCCAGAGGGTGTTGACGCCCAGTTCGGCGATGTAGTCGAGCTTGCCGATCAGGCCTGCGAAATCGCCGATGCCGTCGTTGTTGGCATCGAAGAACGATTTCACGTGCAGTTGGTAGATCACTGCGTCCTTGTACCACAGCGGGTCGTCGATGAAGGCTGCCGGGCGGGAACGCTTGGCCATGTGCGACTCCTTTCAATTTTCGGTTCGGCACGCCCCTGTAGGAGCGGCCTTGTGTCGCGATAGGGCTGCGCAGCAGCCCCAGCAATCCGCGGTATCTCCAAGACCCTGGGGCTGCTGCGCAGCCCGTTCGCGACACAAGGCCGCTCCTACAGGGGTCAGCGCAGCTTTTCGATGCGCCAGATGCCGAACGGCTGGTGCCAGGGCTCGATGCGCATCCATTGGGTCTTGCCGTGCCAGGTCCAGCGGTGGCCGTTCATCAAGTCCTCGCCCTGGGTATCGGCGTTGTCGTCCAGCCCCAGCTCCCACAGCGGCAACTCGAAGCTGGCCTCCTGGGCGTTGTACGGATCGAGGCTGATGGCCACCAGGATGACGTTGTCGCGCTCGGGCGTGCGCTTGGCGAAATACAGGATCTGGTCGTTCCAGCAGTTGAGGAACACCACCCCCAGGTGGCTCTGCAAAGCGCGGTTCTGGCGGCGGATGCGATTGAGCTGGGCGATCTCGGCGACGATGTTGCCGGGCGCGGTGAAGTCGCGCGGGCGGATCTGGTATTTCTCCGAGTCCAGGTACTCCTCCTTGCCCGGCAGCGGCGTGCCCTCGCACAGTTCGAAGCCCGAATACATGCCCCACAGCCCCGACCCCATGGTCGCCAGCGCCGCGCGAATGAGAAAGCCCGGGCGACCGGAGGTCTGCAGGAAATACGGGTTGATGTCCGGCGTGTTGACGAAGAAGTTCGGCCGGTAGCACTGGCTCCAGGGTGGCTGGTTGAGCTGCTCGAAGTATTCGCGCAGCTCCTGCTTGCTGTTGCGCCAGGTGAAGTAGGTGTAGCTCTGCGCATAACCGACCTTGCCCAGGCGCGCCATCATCGCCGGGCGGGTGAAGGCCTCGGCGAGGAAGATCACCTCGGGGTGGCGGCTACGCACATTGGCGATCAGCCATTGCCAGAACGGCAGCGGCTTGGTGTGCGGGTTGTCGACGCGGAAGGTCTTGACCCCTTGCTCGACCCAGCCGAGCACCACGTCGCGCAGCGCCAGCCACAGGCTCGGCACCGCCTCGGGGGCGTAGAAATCGACATTGACGATGTCCTGGTACTTCTTCGGCGGGTTCTCGGCGTAGCGGATGCTACCGTCGGGGCGCCAGCTGAACCAACCGGGATGTTCCTTGAGCCAGGGGTGGTCCTGGGAACACTGGATGGCGAAGTCCAGTGCGATTTCCAGGCCATGCTCGGCGGCGGCGGCGACCAGCCGGCGGAAGTCCTCGCGCGTGCCCAACTGCGGGTGGATGGCCTCATGGCCGCCTTCGGCGCTGCCGATGGCATAGGGGCTTCCCGGGTCGCCCGGTTCAGCCTTGAGGGCGTTGTTGCGGCCCTTGCGGTGTTGCATGCCAATGGGGTGGATGGGCGGAAAATACAGCACGTCGAAGCCCATGTCGCGGATCATCGGCAGGCGCTGGTGCACGTCGTCAAAGGTGCCGTGGCGCTCGGGGTCGTCGGTGACTGAGCGCGGGAACAGCTCGTACCAGCTGGCGAACTGCGCCGCCTCGCGGTCGACATCCAGCGGCAGTTCGGCGCTGCGGGTCAGGTAGCTGCGGTGCTCGGCCTCGCCCATCAGCTGCGCGGCGTCGCGGTGCAGCAACAGCGCCACCTGATCGTCCGCCGTCAGCCCCGGCAGGCGCTGCTGCAATTGTTCAAGCTGCTCGCGCAGCAGGCCATCGCTGCGCTCGATGCCCTTGCCCAGCAGCAAGCGCCCCTCCTCCAGCTCCAGCTTCACCTCCACGCCGGCGGCGTATTTCTTCTCCAGGTCATGGCAATAGGTGGCCCATGGGTCGATCCAGGCCTCGATGCTGAACAGGTGCAGGCCCAGCTCGGTGGGGGTGAACGCAGCCAGCCACAGGTCGTTGCCTGGCGAGTGCATGGCCACGCAGTGCCAACGCCGGCTGTGGGCCTGGCGCCAGTGCAGGGTCACGGCCAGGCGGTCATGGCCATCGCTGTACACCTTGGCGCCCACTTCGAGCGCATGGCCGCGCACGGCCTTGGCGGCGAAGGTGCCGCCGTCGAGCACCGGGCTGATCGCCTCGATCACGATGCGTGGCGCCAGCAGCGCCTGGGACAGGCTGATGGCCTGGTCCGGATGATCGCCGGCCATGGGCACGCTTTCGAACGGCTCGTTACCTGACATCGCACTCGCTCCGTGGGGATTGTGGCGGTAAGGGTTCAGAGCCATGGCGGCAGGCGGGGGTTCAAAAAAAATGAGCGAATGGCGCAGGCCTGGGTCGAAGCCTGCAACACCTCCTCATTTATCCCGCGAGGTCAGGCCCATGAACATTCCCATCGCACCGGAGATCCCCGACCCGAACATCGACGACCCGGCATTGCCACCGCCGGTGCCCGAGCAGGAGCCGGACGAACTGCCGATCAAGCCGACCGTGCCGCCGACCGTGGGCGACCCGCCGAGCGAGACGCCGCCGGTGAAAGCTTGAGAATAGACAAGGCTTGCGATTCGAGCCCTGGCGCGGCTCGCCAGCGCCACCGCGTACCTTGGTAGGCGCCAGCGTTGCTGGCGAACCAGGCGACGCGATACTCGGCACTGGCGAGATCCCGCCAACCAAGCACAAAGCCAGGCCAACCACACCTGGCAGTTCTACCAGTAGCCGCTGGCAGCCAACCGGCGTACAGAGAAACTCCATTCTCCAACGGCCACCCCGGCATGCGCTCGCGCCTCGATGTCACCCTCCGCCTACTACGGATCCTGGCCCGCTTCCTGGAGCAGAGCCCGCACCGGATCCGGCCCGATATCGCCCTCGACGAACTGGGCGCGGACAGTTTCGACGTGGTCGAGCTGCAAGCGATCATCGAGGACACCTTCGGCATCCTCATCCCCTATCAGATCCACACCTACATCACTTTCGCCGAACTGGTGGACGCGGTCTTCAGGGCGCTACCGGCTCAGCCAGCTCCGCGATGCTGATCTCGCGCATTCGAAACTTCTGCACCTTTCCTGTCACCGTCATGGGGAACTCATCGACAAAGCGAAAATGCCGCGGCGTCTTGAAGTGTGCCAGCCGTGCCTTGCACCATTGCTGCAACTCCTCGGTACTGGCGCTGTGCCCTGGATGCAGGCGGATCCAGGCCACCACTTGCTCGCCGTACTTGCTGCACGGAATCCCCACCACCTGCGCCTCGGCCACCGCCGGATGGGTGTGCAGGAACTCTTCCAGCTCGCGCGGATAGATGTTCTCGCCACCGCGAATGATCATGTCCTTGTTGCGCCCGACGATACGCACGTAGCCGTCATCGTCCATCACCGCCAGATCGCCGCTGTGCATCCAGCCGGCCGGGTCGATGGCCTCATGGGTGGCCTGCAGGTTGTCCCAGTAGCCGAGCATCACGCTGTAGCCGCGGGTGCACAGCTCGCCGATCTCGCCTCGGGCGACGATGCGCCCGTCGCTATCCACCAGCTTGGTCTCCAGCTGCGGCTGGGTACGGCCGACCATGGTCACGCGCAGTTCCAGCTCGTCGTCCGGGCCGGTCTGCAGCGACACCGGGCTGGTTTCGGTCATGCCGTAGGCAATCTGCACCTGGGCCATGTGCAACTGGTCGATGACCTTGCGCATGACCTCGATCGGGCAGGTGGCGCCGGCCATGATGCCGCTGCGCAGGCTCGACAGGTCGAGCTGGGCACGCAGCGGATGGTCGAGCATGGCGATGAACATGGTCGGCACGCCATAGAGGATGCTGGCCCGCTCCTCGGCCACCGCGCGCAGGGTCAGCTCGGCGTCGAAGGCATCGCTGGGGTAGATCATGGTGGCGCCATGGGTGATGCAGCCGAGGTTGGCCATGACCATGCCGAAGCAGTGGTACAGCGGCACCGGTATCACCATGCGGTCACGCTCGCTCAGGCCCAGGCTCTGGCCGACCATGAAGCCGTTGTTGAGGATGTTGTAGTGGCTGAGGGTGGCGCCCTTGGGCGCACCGGTGGTACCGGAGGTGTACTGGATGTTCACCGGCTGGTCGAACTGCAGCTGGGCCTGGCGCGCCGCGTAGTCGGCCGCGCTCACCGCCCCTGCCCGCCCGGCCAGCGCGGCCCAGGGCAGGAAGCCTGGCGGCGGCTCGGTGGCCAGGCTGACCACCCCGCGCAGTTCGGGCAGGCGCTCGCTGGCCAGTGCGCCAGGCGGCGCGGCTGCCAGCTCCGGCACCAGCTCCTGCACCATCGCGTGGTAATCGCAGGCCTTGAAAGCATCGGCGCACACCAGCCAACGGCAGCCGGACTGGCGCAGCGCGTAGTCCAGCTCGCCGACGCGGTAGGCCGGGTTGATGTTGACCAGAATCGCGCCAACCTTGGCCGTGGCCACCTGCAGGATGCACCACTGGGCGCAGTTGGGCGCCCAGATGCCGATCCGGTCGCCAACGGCTATCCCTAGCGTCAGCAAGGCCCGGGCGTAAGTATCGACCTCGGCGGCCAGTTCACGCCAGTTGTAGCGCAGGCCCTGGTGGCGCACCACCAGGGCCTCGCGTTCGGCATGGCGGGCGACGCTGGAATCGAAGGCCTGACCGATGGTCTGGGTCAGCAAGGGCTGGTCCTGGCGGCCGCGGGTATAGCTTGGTTGAGGCATGGCTGTCCCTTCTTGTGGTTGTTCTGGGCACGGCTGAAGCGGGCTGGAAATACTCTGGTCCAAATTTACGTTTACGTAAAGGTGACATTCCAATTGACACTCCAGAAGGCCAGGTTTACGTTAACGTCAACCATCGCCATGGCGGCGTTGTGGCAGCGGGCTTGCCCCGCGATGAGGCCGGACCAGGCAATGGCTGGCCGCTCTGACGGACATCGCGGGGCAAGCCCGCTGCCACAACGCCGCGACCACCGCGTACATTTCAAGAACAACAAGGTGCTCCCAATGCATTACCCCAGCCTGAACTTCGCCCTGGGCGAAACCATCGACATGCTCCGCGACCAGGTGCGCACCTTCGTCGCCGCCGAGCTGGCCCCGCGCGCCGCGCAGATCGACCAGGACAACCTGTTCCCCGCCGACATGTGGCGCAAGTTCGGCGACATGGGCCTGCTGGGCATCACCGTGCCGGAAGCATACGGCGGCGCCGGCCTCGGCTACCTGGCCCACGTGGTGGCGATGGAAGAAATCAGCCGCGGCTCGGCGTCAGTGGCGCTGTCCTACGGCGCTCATTCCAACCTGTGCGTCAATCAGATCAACCGCAACGGCACGCATGAACAGAAACTCAAGTACCTACCCAAGCTGATCAGCGGCGAGCACATCGGTGCCCTGGCCATGAGCGAGCCCAACGCCGGCTCCGACGTGGTGTCGATGAAGCTGCGCGCCGAAAAACGCGGCGACCGCTATGTGCTCAACGGCAGCAAAACCTGGATCACCAACGGCCCCGACGCCAACACCTACGTGATCTACGCCAAGACCGACCTGGACAAGGGCCCGCACGGCATCACCGCGTTCATCGTCGAGCGCGACTGGAAAGGCTTCAGCCGCAGCAACAAGTTCGACAAGCTGGGCATGCGCGGCTCCAACACCTGTGAACTGTTCTTCGACGACGTCGAGGTGCCACAAGAAAACATACTCGGCCAGCTCAACGGCGGCGTGCGCGTGCTGATGAGCGGCCTGGACTACGAGCGCGTGGTGCTCTCGGGCGGGCCGACCGGCATCATGCAAAGCTGCATGGACCTGGTGGTGCCCTACATCCACGACCGCAAGCAGTTCGGCCAGAGCATCGGCGAGTTCCAGCTGATCCAGGGCAAGCTCGCCGACATGTACACCCAGCTCAACGCCAGCCGCGCCTACCTGTATGCCGTGGCCCAGGCCTGCGACCGTGGCGAGACCACCCGCAAGGACGCCGCCGGGGTGATCCTCTATACCGCCGAACGCGCCACGCAGATGGCCCTGGAGGCGATCCAGATTCTCGGTGGCAACGGCTACATCAACGAATTCCCGGCTGGCCGCCTGCTGCGCGACGCCAAGCTGTACGAGATCGGCGCCGGCACCAGCGAGATCCGCCGAATGCTGATCGGTCGCGAACTGTTCAACGAAACCCGCTGAGCACAAGGAACTGGCGTCCATGGCTACCCTGCACACCCAGATCAACCCGCACTCGGCGGAATTCGCCGGCAACAGCGCGGCCATGCTCGAACAGGTCACCCACCTGCGCGGACTGCTCGCCCACGTCGCCCAGGGCGGCGGACCCAAGGCCCAGCAGCGCCACACCTCGCGCGGCAAGCTGCTGCCGCGCGAGCGCATCGACCGCCTGCTCGATGCCGGCTCACCGTTCCTTGAGATCGGCCAGCTGGCCGCCCATGAGGTGTACGGCGAAGACGTGCCGGCCGCAGGCGTGATCGCCGGCATCGGCCGCGTCGAAGGCGTGGAATGCATGATCGTGGCCAACGACGCCACGGTCAAAGGCGGCTCCTACTATCCGCTGACGGTGAAAAAACACCTGCGCGCGCAGACCATCGCGCTGCAGAACCGCCTGCCCTGCATCTACCTGGTGGACTCCGGCGGCGCCAACCTGCCACGCCAGGACGAAGTGTTCCCCGACCGCGAGCACTTCGGGCGGATCTTCTTCAACCAGGCCAACATGAGTGCCCTGGGCATCCCGCAGATCGCCGTGGTGATGGGCTCGTGCACCGCCGGTGGCGCTTATGTGCCGGCCATGGCCGACGAGGCGATCATGGTCCGCCAGCAGGCGACCATCTTTCTCGCCGGCCCACCGCTGGTGAAGGCCGCCACCGGTGAAGTGGTCAGCGCCGAGGACCTCGGCGGCGCCGACGTGCACTGCCGCACCAGCGGCGTGGCCGACCACTACGCCGACAACGACGAGCACGCCCTGGCCATCGCCCGGCGCAGCGTGGCCAACCTCAACTGGCACAAGCAAGGCAAGCTGCAATGCCAGGCGCCGATCGCGCCGTTGTACAACGCCGAAGAGCTGTATGGCGTGGTGCCGGCCGATGCCAAGCAGCCGTTCGATGTCCGCGAGGTGATCGCGCGGCTGGTCGACGGCTCGCTGTTCGATGAGTTCAAGGCCCTGTTCGGCACCACCCTGGTGTGCGGCTTCGCCCACCTGCACGGCTACCCGGTGGCGATCCTGGCCAACAACGGCATTCTCTTCGCCGAGGCCGCGCAAAAAGGCGCGCACTTCATCGAGCTGGCCTGTCAGCGCGGCATCCCGTTGCTGTTCTTGCAGAACATCACCGGCTTCATGGTCGGCAAGAAGTACGAAGAAGGCGGCATCGCCAAGCATGGTGCCAAGCTGGTGACCGCGGTGGCCTGCGCCCAGGTGCCGAAGTTCACGGTGATCATCGGTGGCAGTTTCGGCGCCGGCAACTATGGGATGTGCGGCCGCGCCTATGACCCGCGCTTCCTGTGGATGTGGCCCAACGCGCGAATCGGCGTGATGGGCGCCGAGCAAGCCGCCGGCGTGCTGGCCCAGGTCAAGCGCGAACAGAGCGAGCGCAGTGGCGAGGTGTTCAGCGCTGCGGACGAACAGCAACTCAAGCAGCCGATCCTCGACCAGTACGAGCGCCAGGGCCACCCCTACTACTCCAGCGCCCGGCTGTGGGACGACGGGGTCATCGACCCGGCGCAGACCCGCGATGTGCTCGGCCTGGCCTTGTCCGCCGCGCTGAACGCCCCGATCGAACAGAGCCGCTTCGGCATTTTCCGGATGTGACCCATGAGCGACTTCGCGACTATCGAACTGGAACACGACCCGCGCGGCTTCGCCACCCTGTGGCTCAGCCGCGAAGATAAGAACAACGCCTTCAACGCGCAGATGATCCGCGAGCTGATCGTCGCCCTCGACCGCCTGGCCGAGGACACCGGCCTGCGCTTCGTGCTGCTGCGCGGCCGTGGCCGGCACTTCAGCGCCGGCGCCGACCTGGCCTGGATGCAGCAGTCGGCGGCACTGGACTTCAACACCAACCTCGACGATGCCCATGAACTCGGCGAGCTGATGTATGCCCTGCACCGCCTCAAGGCACCGACCCTGGCCGTGGTGCAAGGCGCAGCCTTCGGTGGTGCCCTGGGGCTGATCAGTTGCTGCGACATGGCCATCGGCACCGAGGACGCCCAGCTGTGCCTGTCCGAGGTCCGCATCGGCCTGGCGCCCGCGGTGATCAGCCCGTTCGTGGTCAAGGCCATCGGCGAACGCGCCGCCCGCCGCTATGCCCTGACCGCCGAGCGCTTCAGCGGCGTGCGGGCCCGCGAGCTGGGCCTGCTGGCCGAGGTGTACCCGGCCGCCGAGCTGGACGTCCAGGTCGAGGCCTGGGTGAGCAACCTGCTGCATAACAGCCCCCAGGCCCTGCGCGCCACCAAGGAGCTGCTGCGCGAAGTGGACGACGGTGAACTGAGCCCAGCGCTGCGCCGCTACTGCGAGAACACCATCGCCCGTATCCGCGTCAGCGCCGAAGGCCAGGAGGGCCTGCGCGCCTTCCTGGAAAAACGCCGCCCGGCCTGGCAAGACAACAAGGAACCGCGCCCATGAGCCGCCCTACCCTGACCACCCTGCTGGTCGCCAACCGCGGCGAAATCGCCTGCCGGGTGATGCGTACCGCCAAGGCCATGGGCCTGACCACCGTGGCCGTGCACAGCGCCACCGACCGCGATGCCCGCCACAGCCGCGAAGCCGATATCCGCGTCGACCTCGGCGGCACCAAGGCGGCCGACAGCTACCTGGTGATCGACAAGCTGATCGCCGCCGCCAAGGCCAGCGGCGCCCAGGCCATCCACCCAGGCTATGGTTTCCTGTCCGAGAACGCAGGCTTCGCCCGCGCCATCGAACAGGCCGGGCTGATCTTCCTCGGGCCACCGGCCAGCGCCATCGACGCCATGGGCAGCAAGTCGGCGGCCAAGGCCCTGATGGAGGCCGCCGGCGTACCACTGGTGCCGGGCTATCACGGCCAGGCCCAGGACCTGGAAACCTTCCGCGCCGCCGCCGAGCGCATCGGCTACCCGGTGCTGCTCAAGGCCAGCGCCGGCGGTGGCGGCAAGGGTATGAAGGTGGTCGAGGAAGAAAGCCAGCTGGCCGACGCCCTGGCCTCGGCCCAGCGTGAGGCGCAGTCGTCGTTCGGCGATGCGCGCATGCTGGTGGAAAAATACCTGCTCAAGCCGCGCCATGTGGAGATCCAGGTGTTCGCCGACCAGCACGGCCACTGCCTGTACCTCAACGAGCGTGACTGCTCGATCCAGCGCCGCCACCAGAAGGTGGTCGAGGAAGCGCCGGCCCCGGGGCTTTCGCCTGAACTGCGCCAGGCCATGGGCGAGGCGGCGGTGCGCGCCGCCCAGGCCATCGGCTATGTCGGCGCTGGCACGGTGGAATTTTTGCTCGATGCCCGTGGCGAGTTCTTCTTCATGGAGATGAACACCCGCCTGCAGGTGGAACACCCGGTCACCGAAGCGATCACCGGGCTGGACCTGGTGGCCTGGCAGATCCGCGTGGCCTGCGGCGAGGCGCTGCCGATCACCCAGGCGCAGGTGCCGCTGCTCGGCCATGCCATCGAGGTACGGCTGTACGCCGAGGACCCGGCCAACGAATTCCTGCCGGCCACCGGCACCCTGGCGCTGTACCGCGAGTCGGCACCCGGCGAAGGCCGGCGGGTGGACAGCGGCGTCGCCGAGGGCGATGTCGTCTCGCCGTTCTACGACCCGATGCTGGGCAAGCTGATCGCCTGGGGCCAAGACCGCGAACAGGCCCGCCTGCGCCTGCTGGCGATGCTCGACGAGTTCGCCATCGGCGGCTTGAAGACCAATATCGCCTTCCTGCGCCGCATCCTCGCGCACCCGGCGTTTGCCGCCGCCGAGCTGGACACCGGGTTCATCCCGCGCCATCAGGCGCTGTTGCTGCCAGCGGCCGAAGCGCTGCCTGCGCCGTTCTGGGAGGCAGCCGCCGAAGCCTGGTTGCACAGCGGGCCCGAGCAGCAGCGCGAGGACGACCAGGTGTCGCCCTGGGCTGCCCGTGATGGCCTGCGCCTGGGCCTGCCGGCGCGCAGCAGCTTGCATCTGCAATGCGATGGGCATGAACAGGCCGTGGCACTGGAGCGCAGTGCGCCGTCGACCTACCGGCTTGAAGGCGAGCAACTGTGCCATGAACACGAGGGCGTGCGCCGCCGGTACCTGGCGGTACGTCGTGGTGGCACGTTGTACCTGCGTTGGCAAGGCGAGTTGCACGCGGTCAGCGTGCATGATCCGATTGCCGCGGCCGAAGCCTGCCATGTCCACCAGGGCGGATTGGCCGCGCCGATGAACGGCAGCATCGTGCGCGTGCTGGTGGCGCCGGGGCAGGTGGTCGAGGCTGGGACCGCGCTGGTGGTCCTGGAGGCGATGAAGATGGAGCACAGCATTCGCGCGTCACAGGCAGGGACGGTGAAGGCGTTGTTCTGCCAGGAGGGGGATATGGTCAGCGAGGGAACCGTACTGGTGGAGCTGGAGGAGGCGTGAAGGGCTTCAGGGGCTCACCGGGAGAGACGCAGCGCCTCACAGGCGCTGCAAGCGCTACCGCCCGCCCCTTGCCGCCGCAATGCGGTTTGTCTTAAAGCAGCCCATGCATCCGCACCACCACCCCGAGAAACTCGCACCCCTTCTCGCACAGCACTGTCGGGTACAGGGTATTGAGCGGCCTGAGCATCTGTTGCCCGCCCTCCTCGATCAACTCGCGCAACACCGCCGGCTTGCCGGGCTGGCGGGCCACCACCAGGCGCCCCGGCGCGGCCTCCACCCCCGCGTCCACCAGCACCAGCACCCCCTGTGGCACACTGCGGCCACGGGGGGCATTCATCGAGTCGTTCTCCACCGGCAGCCAGAAGGCATTGCCAGCCGGCATATACCCCGTCAATTCCTGCGTTTCCCCAGCCTCGGGCAACGGCCCTTGCAGGTCGGCCCATTTCAACACCGGAAAGCGAAAACTGGCATGGCGCAGGGCATTGACCGGCGGCGGCGGGTCGACCGCATAGACACCCCGGCTTTCGCGGGTCATGTCCCGCTCGACCACCATCACCCGCGCCTCGAGGTACAGCAGGCCGAGCTTTTCCAGTTTTTCGTTGACGGTCGCCAGGGTCGGCCTGCGTGTGCCGCGCAGCCAATGGCCGACACCGCCTTGGGTCATGCCCAGGCGTTCGGCCAGTTGGTGTTGCTTGAGGTTGTGCTCGCGCTGGTAGCGCGACAGAAATTCGATCCAGTTTTCCATGGCTGAGAACGATACGGACTGGATGAATGGCATCAATACACATCCAGAATTATCTTAGCACGCAATAAAAATACAGTTTGACCTACTATCACTGTTCTTTGTCCCGGAACGGATTTCGTAGGTGCAGTCATGAGTGATTCGAAAAAAGAAGACACAGATCTCGACGAAGAGGCCGCCCGCCGCGCCCTCGACTATTACCTCAACCCTACCCCCAGCAAGCCCGACCTGGAGCGTTCGCTCTGGACCTTGCGCGAGGGCGTCAGCAACGCCCAGGCCAGCGAGCATGCCATGGCCCTGCTGCGCTGCGCGGCCGCCACGGCGCAGGAAACCGGCAGCCATCTGCAGGGCACGACGCGGGAGGTGGTATTTGCGTTGATGCACATGATGAACATGGCCCGGGCCCTGCTGGAGCAGTGCCACGCCACGGAAAAGGCGGGTAATCGCTAGGGAGAACGTGATAGCCGACGAACGGCGATAGCCCCAGTTGCCGGGGACGAGGAAGGCGTCAGGAAGATTTTTTTACCGATACACGGAAAAATCATTTGACTGGCAAATGATAACGATTATTATTGCACTCAGCAGGTCGCGAGACCCGCTGGATAACCTGCAACGTCCTCAGGTCGGACGCTCAGATTATCTCCTCATCAGGCTAATCACGGTTTTTGACCCGGCTTTTTGCCGGGTCATTTTTTTTGGCTCTTCAGGCTAATGAAGATCGTTTGATGGCGCCGATGATAGCAAAAGTGTGTCAGCGCGTGAACGCTCATTACAAATCTTTGCGGAATCAGCACTTGAGAATCAATCTCGTTAATACTAAGCTGATGCTGCATCATGGAAGATGCCCCCATCCCTCCCCAATGAGCAAGGAGCTGTCCATGACCCGTCTGCTGCTGCCCCTCGAGCATGATCCGCACACGGCCGAACGGCACGGCGAAGACGCCTTGTTGCATGCGCTCAAGCGCCTGCCACGGCGGGTCCAGCAAGTGTTCCTGCTCAACCGCCTCGACCAGCTGGGTTTCGCCGAAATCGCCACGCGCCTCGACCTGCCGCTGGTCAGCATCGAGCGCCACATGAACCAGGCCTTGCAGACCACCCACCAGCCGGGCAACGCCCTGGCCGCTGCCGCCGGGCACTGGTACGTGCGCCTGCAGAGCCCGCAGGTGACGGCCAGCGAACGTATCGATTTTCGCCGCTGGCTGGATGCCAAGCCCGAGCACCTGCACGCTTTCCACGACACCGAACTGCGCTGGCGCAGCCTGTTGCCCCCGGCGCGGCAGTTGGGGCACGACGGCTGGTACCGGCAAGGTCGGGCGGCGCTGTCGCTGGGCGGCTGTTCGATTGCCATCGGCTTTGGCCTGGCAGCCCTGGCCGTGCTGGGCCTGCTGGCCTGAGGCCAAGCCCCGCGCCTTGCGCAAACGCGTCAAGCCAATCCCCTACCACAGTTTGCCGCGCCAATTAACCTGCGCAACCCCACCACCAAGCGGTGTAAAGTACGGTCACAACAACGCCAACAGGAGGCTGGCAATGACCGTGACGCGCTCCCCGCTGCACATCGACTGCGATTTCGATTCCGGCAACATCCTGATCAAGGACGCCAGCGACCCTGCGCATGTCCACCTGAACATCCGCAAGGACAGCCATAGCGACCACTTCCAGTGGTTCCACTTCCGGGTCAGCGGCCTGACACCGGGCCAGGTCCATCGCTTCAGCCTGGACAACGCCCATGAGTCTTCCTACAAGAACGCCTGGAGCGGTTATCACGCCGTGGCCTCCTACGACCAGCAAACCTGGTTCCGGGTGCCCAGCCAGTTCGACGGCAAGGCCCTGAGCTTTGACTTCAAGGCCGAACAGGAGCAAGCCTGGTTCGCCTACTTCGAGCCCTACCCCCGTGCCCGCCACAACCAACTGATCGAACGCGCCCGGCAGATCCCCGGTGTCGAGCTGCTGGCCAGCGGTCGCAGCGTGCAAGGCCGGGATATCCCGCTGCTGCGCGCAGGTGACGGCGCAGCCGGCAAGCGCAAGCTGTGGATCATTGCCCAGCAGCATCCCGGCGAACACATGGCCGAATGGTTCATGGAAGGCGTGATCGATGCCCTCGAAGGCAACGGCCCGGTCATCCAGCGACTGCTAGCCAAGGCCGACCTGTACCTGATCCCCAACATGAACCCGGACGGCGCTTTCCTCGGCCACCTGCGCACCAACTTCAAGGGCAAGGACCTCAACCGCGCCTGGCAGGATGCCAGCGTCGAATCGACCCCCGAGGTGTTGTTCGCCCAGAGCCAGATGAAGCTGCATGGCGTCGATGCCTTCGTCGACGCCCATGGCGACGAGGAAATCCCCCACGTGTTCACCGCCGCCTGCGAGGGCAACCCAGGTTACACGCCGCGCATTGCCAAGCTCGAAGAGCAGTTCCGCAGCACCCTGTGCAACCTGACGCCCGACTTCCAGACCCAGTACGGCTATACCCGCGACGAGCCGGGCCAGGCCAACATGACCCTGGCCTGCAACGCCGTTGGCCAGGCCCATGATTGCCTGTCGCTGACCCTGGAGATGCCGTTCAAGGACCATGACGACGCACCCAACCCGCGCACTGGCTGGTCGGGCGAGCGCTCCAAGGCGCTGGCCGGGGCGGTGCTGGAGACCCTGCTGAAGATGGTCGACGACCTGCGCTGAGCGACACGCCCATCTTTGTGGTGTCACTCAAAACTGCACATCCAGGATCACGCTGTCGGTATAGCTCGCCGCCGGCGGCGTGGCCTGGTCGGTGTAGACCTTGGCGTTGTAGTTGAACACCTGGCTGCCGGTGCCGGTGCCATTGCCCGGATTCACATCGGCATCGCTGCTGGCCCGCCGCGCCGCGCCCACCGAACCCCAGCGCACCGCGCCGGCACTCTTGAAGATGTCGTACGCCAGGTAGTTGTTGCTGCTGGACTTCATCCGCCGCCGCCCGCCCGAGACGTTCTGCCCGTCATCCAGCCCCACCGTGTAGCTGCTGCCCTTGGTGCACGACAGGCTGACGTTCTGGTTGACCGCGGCGAACCCGGCCACCACCGGCGCACTGCCAAAGCTGATGTTGGGGGTGGTGATCTGGCAATCGTTGCTCACCGTCAGGCTGACATTGAGAGTCTTGCTGCCACTGCCGATGTCGCGGCCCAGGCAGATACTGCCGATGCCGATGCCGGAGCAGTAGTTCCAGCTCCAGGCCACGGTCAGGGTCTCCTGGTACAACCCGGCGGCGACGTTGCTGCCGACCTGGGTGCGCAGGTAGATCGGCACGGCCTTGGGTGTCGGCCCGCTGAGCAGCCCCAGCAGGTCGATGATGCCATTGCGAGCAAAGTCGAAGGCCACGCCGCGGGTGATCGGGTAGTTGACGCTGTTGTCGGCGTACAAGGTGTAGTTGATGACATCGCCGGTCGGGCCGACCAAGCCGCCGGAGGCCGGGGTGATGGTGGCGTAGAAGTGGTCGTTGCTGGTCAGCAGGCTGAGCAGCGAGCCGGTGCACTGCAAGCCTGAGTTGCTGCTCGAGGCGGTCTGCACGGTGGTGCGCAGCAGCGTCGAGTTAAGCGTGCCGAACGCCGCCGGCGTGGTCGCCACCGACGAACACAGCGCCCAGGCCTGGCCGGGCAGCAGGAACACGGCCAGCAGACAGCGACGCAGCCCGCTCATCGGCACACCAACGGGCCGATCAAGGGGATCGGCCCCTGCCCTTCGGGCAGGTCGAACGCCACCTGGCAGTGCCCGCCGTCGGCCTTGTCCACGTGCAGGCGGTTGTGCGCGGCGAGATTCTCCAGGTATACCAGGCCATCCCAGCCCACCACCGCCTCGCCACCGCTTTCCTGGTGCAGCACCCGGCTGCCCAACTTGAGTTCCTGCTGCTGGCCATCGACCAGCACCAGGCTCGCCGCCAGCACCTGCCTGAGCGGGAACTCCAGCAGGTAGCCGCTGCCCCGGCGCACGGCCACGCGCTGCTCCACCTGCGGCGCCAGGACATCGGCCGGCAGCTCCATCGGGTCGATCTCGTACTTGCCCCGGTAATAGCCACTGCTGTACGGCACCAGCAAATGACCGTTGCGGTCGGTCCGGCCAATCTGCTGGTTCTCGTAACGCACCGGCACATCGGCATAGCCACGGGTGCTGACCACCACGAAGGCATCGTCGATGCGGTTGGCGGCGAACAGCCCGGCATCCATCAGCACCAGCGAGCCGCTGGCATCGGCCCAGCGGGTCATCTCGCCGCTGCTGCCGTACAGCCCAGCCTGCAACTGCACCGATTGCAGGCGCCAGGTCAGGTCGGCCTGGCGGTAGTCCTGGGTGTTGCCGCCGGTGGCATAGCCGAGGTTGTAGCCGACCCCGCCGCCCACCGGCACCGCCTGGCTGTAGTTGACCCGCTGCAGGTCCTGACCGTCCTTGCTGCGCTCGGCGCTGAAGGCCAGGGTGCCGCGCAGGTCGAACGGGATCACCAGCTGCGCCTGCACCGCCCATTGGCTGTCGCCGACTTCCCGGTTGGCCGACAGGTACAGGCTGCTGCTGCCCCACAACGGCTTGCTCCAGCTGAGGTTGAGCAGCCGCGTGCGCGTGCCGTCGCCGGCACGCACATCGAAATAACCGGCACCTAGGCTGCCGTAGCGGTCGAGGTTGAGGCTCAGGGTGGCCTGCTCGCTGCGCCGGCTCAGGCGGGTGAAGGGGTTGTCCACCAACGACAGGTCGGCATAGTCGCCGTGGCGCTCGATACGCTGGTAGTTGAAGCCTATGCGCCGGCTGTTGTACTGATAGCCCAGCGCCACCTGCTGGCCGCTGTCGCCGTCGAAGCGGCTCTGCGCCAGCGCCGCGTTGAGCACGCCATAGGTGCCCAGGCGCAGGTTGCCGCCCAGGCCGCCGAGCTGCATCGACTCGGCGGTCTCGGCGTGGGTCTCGAGGGTGAAGTAGTCGGACACGCCATGGCGCAGGCTGGCCGTGGCCACCCCCGGGCCATAGGCGAAGTCGCGCACGGCGTAGTCGCGGCGCAGGCTGCCGGCGGCCACCGAATAGTCCGACAGGCCCTTGGCCAACAGGCTGCTGGTGACATAGAACGGCAAGGTGGTCGAAACCTGGCGGCCAAGGGCGTCGGTGGTCACCACCACCGCCTCGCCGGCACCGTTGATGAACGGCACGTTGGTCAGGGTGTAGGGGCCGGGCTGCAGCTCGGTGCTACTGCTTTTGTAGCCATTGATGAACAGGTCCAGCGAGGTCGGCACCGCCGCCTCGCCGGCGAACGCCGGCAGCGGGTAGGTGACCAGGTCCGGGCGCGCGCCGAAGTCGCGCGACAGCTGCAGGCCGCCCATGCGCACCGAGGTGGTCCATGGCAGCGCGCCGCTGACCAGGTCGCCGACCTCGTAGGTCAGCAGGCGCTGCTCGTCGGTCTGGCGAAAGGTCGTGTCGTAGCGCAGGAAGCCTTGGCGGGTCTGGCTCTGCGTGCCATTGAACGACTGGCGCCATTGGCCGGTGGTGGAAAAGGTGCCCCAGTCGTCGAACAGACGCAGTTCGTTCCAGGCCGCCAAGTAGGTACCGCCCTCGTCGGTGTCGTTGAGGTAGGCATCGTAGTTGAGCAAGGCACCAAAGCTGGTGCGCGCCGCACTGGCCGGATACAGGTTGCGATCACCCACGCGCTGGTCGGGCAGCCAGGCCGGCGGCACTTGCAGGAGCAGGCGCTGGTTCTGGCTGTCGTAGTCGCTGTGCAGGCCCGCGATATCCTCCAGCGCCACCTCGCCCTGGGGATCGCCCGGCAGCGTCACGCCCGCCGCGCGCAGCACCTCGCTGCCCAGGAACAGGCGCCCGGCGCGCTGCTGCACCGGCACCAGCTCAGCCTTGGCCACCTGGTTCACCAGCAGGTCGAGGTACAGCGTGGCATCGGCAACCACCGCACTTTCCGAAGGCGGTGGCGGCAGCGCGTCGGCCACACCGCTGCCGGGCCCCAGCACCGCCAGGCCCAGCCACAACCGGTGCGTCGCCCCCCGCACCCAGCTCACACACGATTTCCAACCATTGGCGGGTCCTCCCTGGCCCCTGCGACAGCTTCACACCTGGGTTACTGGCCTTGCCTGATGGCCTGCGCCACCTCCTGGCCGTTGATCCGGCCCTTGAGCACGCTGGCCGCCCCCGGGGCGACCGGCACCGGCCAACGCATGCTGGCGCCAGGCAGTACATAGCCAAGCAACCCCTCGACCAGGGGCTTGTCCTGGCCGGCCTGTTGCAGCACCACATCGGTCAGCCGCGCATGCACCGGCCCGCTGTTGCGCAACTCCACATAGGGCTTGCCTTGCACCGTCACCGCGCGCCAGCTCAGTTGCGGCTTGCCGACCCCTTCGGCGCTGCGCTTGCCCTCTGGATCAGGCTTGCCCCACAGCCCATCGCCATAGACGAACAGCGGCACCGAGTAGCGCATCTGCAGGCGGATCGCCGCCTTGGGCCCCTCGCTGGCGGCGTCGGCCGGCAACGGCGACGGGATCTCGTCGATGATGATGCGATAGGCCAGCTCCTGACCGGCCGGCGAGCTGGCGGTGCGGGTCAGGCGGATCAGCTGCTTCTGGCCCGGCGCGATCGTGGCCACCGGCGGACTGCCGATGATGTCGCGCTGGGCCTGGAACTGCTCCTGGTATTCGCCCTGGCGCCAGGCGAACACCCGCACCTGCAGGCTGGCCGGCGCCGAGCCGCGGTTCTCCAGCCACAACGCACCGGCTTTCTGATCGGCCTCCAGCACCGGGTCGATCGGCCAGATCAGCACCGATGTGGCAGCGAAGGCCGGCGCGCTGGCCAGCCACAACACCCCGATGATTCCTCGCGCCCACTTCGCGCCTGCCCCCATGCCTCTCTCCTTGCTGGTTCTTGTGGTTGCCGGCGGCTTCACCAGCTCACCGTCACTTGCACCACATCGGTATAGGTCCCGGCCGGCAGGGTGCCGGTCAGGGCGGTGCGCCCATAGACCGGCAGCTTGATCGCCGTCGGATCGCTGTAGCTCAGCGCCACGCTGCCGCCGATGCCCAGGCTCTGGCTGAACGCGGCGTCGCGAAACAACTGGTAGGCCAGCAGCTGGGTGCCGCCCGTGCGTTTCAGGTTGCGCGTGCCGGCGGCGCTGTTCTGGCCGCCGTCCAGGCTCATGCTCAGGGCCACGCCGGGGGTGCACTGGAAGGTCACCGTGGTGCCGCCGAGGGCGCTGCTCAAGGTGGCGGTGGACAGCGCCGAACGGGTGCCGAAGTCGAGCACGCCGTAGGCCGTCACGCCGCCCACCACCAGGCAGCCGGCAACGATCTGCGCGCTCACCTGGAAGGTGCTGCTGGTGGCCGCCTGGGTGCCCTGCGTCAGCGCCAGGCACAGGCCAAGCGCCAGCAGCCGCGCCATGCGCTTCAGAAGCTCAGCTCGACCGCCACCGTGTCGGTGTACACCCCGGCCGGCAAGCCGGCCTTGCCGCGCGCCTGGCCGTACAGGTTGACGGTCTGCGCAACGCCGGTACTGGTCGGCAGGGTGATGGTGCCGTCGATGGCCAGTAGCTGCGTGTGCCCGGCGTCGGTGTAGAAGTCGTAGGGCACGAAGTTACCGGCGCCGTCGGCCAGGGCCCGGGTGCCACCGGCGGACTGACTGTCGTGGCTGCCCGCGCGCACCTTGATCACCGGTACCGTGCCCGCCGAGCAGAGGATGCTCATGGCCCCGCCGCCACCGCCCAGCACCTGGCCGTTGGCAGTGGTGAACAGCGAGTCCTGGGTGCCGAAGTTGAGGCTACCGAAGTTCAGCCCCGAGGTGCCGCCGGTGCCATTGACCTGGCAGGCCGACGTCAAGGTCAGGGTCGAACTGATGGTGCCGGTCACGGTGGCGGCCTGGGCGTGAGCCGCCAGGGCGAGGCCAAGGCCGACGAGCATGCAGCGAGTGATGTACACGGGCATAGAAATCTCCTTGCGTGTTACCAGTCCAGGGTCACCCTGAGGGTGTCGCGATACAGCCCGGCAGGCAGCGCGCGCGGCTGCGCGATGACCACGCCGTAGATGGGCACAGGTACTTGCTGGGTGCTGCTGATGGTGAAGGTTCGCGCCTGGCCGATGCCGTAGCGGCTGTTGCCGCCTGGGTCGATGGCCAGCTGGTAGGGAATCAGCTCGCGGCCATTGCTCAGCCGGCGCACGCCGTCGCCGCCATTGAGGCCGCCGTTGATACGCACGCTGAAGGCGCGCACCTGGGGCGTGCAACTGATCTGCAGGCTGCCATCGCCACCCGCCTCGTCGACCCGGCTGGTCAAGGGCCGGTCCCAGGTCGGGCCCCGGGCACCGAAGTCGAGCAGGCCAGGGTTGCCCAGCGAAGCCGGCTGCTGCGGGTCGCTGCTGATCTGGCAGGCGGCACTGACCACCAGCCGCGCCTGAATGAAGCCGGTACTGCTGCCATGGGCCACGCCAGCGGGCAACAACAGCGGGCCGAGGGTGAGCAGCAGCAGTGAAGTACGGTGCAGCGCGTCCATGTGCGGTGCCTCCTCCTACCAGGTGACCGTGACTTTGAGCAGATCGGCGTACAGCCCGGCGCGCGGGACCCAGGCCAGCTTGTCGATCCTGGCGTACAGCGGCAGTTCCACCACGCCGCTGTCCGGGACCCGTGCCGCTTGTGCGACATTCACCGCCAGTGGCTGGCGCCAGCTGGCGTCAGCGTACAGGCGGTACGGGATCGGCCGGGATCGGGCGTCGCTGCTGGCCAGGTAGCGCAGCTCGCCGACACCGCCGTGCTGGCCGCCGTCGACGCGCACCTGGTACGGGGTGTCGGGGTTGCATTCCAGGCGTGGCGGACGCTGGCTGAGCAGCACGCCGCTCAAGGGCGCATCGGCGCCATCGAGGCGCGGCGCGGCCCCCAGGTCGACGATACCCAGGGCCTGGGCACCGGCATCGCGTTGCTGGCCGACCAGCATGCAGCCACGCTGCACCAACACCTGGACCTCGACGAGAAAGTCTGCGGCCAGGGCGCTGGAGCAGGCACACAGGCCCAGCAGCACGACGACTACGCGTTCCAACACCAGCGGCTTCCTTGTTTGGAGGGCTTGAGCTTGAGCGTAGCAGCGCGATTGGCTGACGACTGCGCGGCCCTACCCTTCTTTGGCATTAATGAAAATGGCTGGCGCCTACCGACAACAGGGTTCAACGAAACCTCTGCGCCGAACGCACCTCCAACACCCAGACACCGGCAAAAAGACCGGCCTTCTGATACCGTGCATGGCAAGCTGCAACCCGTGCACAGGCCTGACAGGAGTTTTCCCTTGAGCAACGCGCCCACACCACTGGACCAAGCCATCGAGCGCTGTGCCGAGGAACCGATCCAGGTCCCGGGCAGCATCCAGCCCCAGGGGTTCCTGCTGGTGTTGGACGAGACCGCGCTCGAGGTGCTGCAGGCCAGCGAAAACGTCGAGCAGTGGCTCGGCCTGCGCGCCAGCGAAGTGCTCGGCATGCCGTTCCACGCGCTGGTGCGCGAAGGCTTCGAGCTGCGCGATCAACTGGCCCAACTGCCCGATGCGCAGGCGTTTCCCTTCCATATCGGCGATCTGCACCTGCGCCAGGACGCGCCCTGCCAGGGCCAGCTGCGGGTGCTCGCGCACCGTCACCAGCAGCTGCTGATTCTCGAGTTCGAGCCCAGCCAGCGCCATAACGGGCCACTCCAGGGCGACTACTACCCACTGGTGCGCGCCTTCGTCGGTAGCTTGCACCAGGCCAACAGCATCGAAGAGTTGCTGCAGCACTCGGTCGAGCAGATCAAACGCATCACCGGCTTCGGCCGGGTCAAGGCCTACAGCTTCGACAGCGAGGGCAACGGTACGGTGCTGAGCGAACTGGCCGATCCCGGCTACCCCAGCTACCTGGGCTTGTGTTTTCCGGCCTCGGATATTCCGCGCCAGGCCCGCGAGCTGTATCGGGTCAACCGCATCCGCCTGATCGAGGACGCCAACTACCAACCTTCGCCGTTGCATCCCACCCTCAACCCGCGTACCGGGCGCCCCCTGGACATGAGCTTCGCCACGCTGCGCAGCGTATCGCCCGTGCACCTGCAATACATGCGCAACATGAACACCCTGGCCTCCATGTCGCTGTCGATCGTGGTGGACGACAGGCTGTGGGGGCTGATCTCCTGCCACCACGCGCAACCCCGCGCGGTCGACTTCCAGACCCGCACCGCCTGCGAACTGCTGGCCAGCGTGCTGTCGCTGCAGATCGAATCGCGCGAGTCCCACGACAGCACCCGCACGTTACTGGCGCTGCGCGAACGCATCGTGCGCATGCTGGCCTCGATGGCCGACCACGACAGTGTCAGCGCAGGCCTGCTCGACCTTCCCGAGGTCCTGCTGGCCTTCGCCGGCGCCAGCGGCGCGGCGATCATCAGCGCCGAACGCTGCGACCTGATCGGCGACACGCCCTCCGAGGCCCAGGTCACCGCCCTGGTGCACTGGCTGTCCCGCCGGGGAGACGAGCTGGTGTTCCATACCGACAACGTCGGGCGGGACATCGACGAACTCCCTGAACTGGCCGACCAGGTCGGCGGCGTGCTGGCCGTGGCGATTTCCCAGATCCACTCGCACTACCTGGTGTGGTTCCGCCCGGAGCAGGTGCGTCGGGTGAACTGGGCCGGGCGCCCCGACAAGACGATCAGCCCCCTGGGACAACTCAGCCCGCGCCACAGTTTCGCCCGCTGGCAGGAAGTGGTGCGCGGCTTCAGCTTGCCCTGGAGCCCGATGATCCTCGATGCGGTGCTCGAGCTGCGCAGCGCTGTGCTCGGTATCGTCCTGCGCAAGGCCGAGGAACTGGCGCAATTGGCCGGCGAACTCAAGCGCTCGAACAAGGAGCTCGAGGCGTTTTCCTATAGCGTGTCCCATGACTTGCGGGCGCCACTGCGCCATATCGCCGGCTATTCGGAACTGCTCGGCGAGATCGAAGGCGAACACTTGAGCGAACGTGGCCGCCGCTTCCTCACCCACATCAGCGAGGCCGCGCATTTTGCCGGTTCGCTGGTGGACAATCTTCTAAACTTCTCGCAAATGGGACGCTCCGCCCTACGCCTGTCGGACGTCGACCTCAATGCCTTGGTAGACAGCATTCGCGTCGAGCTCGAGCCGGACTACCAGGGGCGTGAAGTCATCTGGGAGGTCGCCCCCTTGCCCAAGGTCATCGCCGACCCGGCATTTATCAACATGGTGTTGCACAACCTGCTGTCCAATGCCATCAAGTACAGCCGCGACCGTGCCCCGGCGCGTATCGAGATCGGCGCCGTGCAACACGAGCGGGAGACGGAAGTGTATGTTCGCGACAACGGCGTCGGCTTCGACATGACCTACGCCAACAAACTGTTCGGTGTGTTCCAGCGCCTGCACCGCATGGAGGATTTCGAAGGCACGGGTATCGGCCTGGCCAGTGTGCGCCGCATCATCGAACGCCATGACGGTCGGGTCTGGGCCGATGGCCAACCTGGCCAGGGCGCCAGCTTCCATTTCGTACTTCCGCGCTTCCAAGCGCACTCTTGAGGCACCGTTACCCACATGCTCAAACCTATCCTGCTGGTCGAAGACAACCCCAGGGACCTGGAGTTGACCCTCCTTGCACTGGAGCGCAGCCAGTTGGCCAACGAAGTCATCGTGCTGCGCGACGGCGCCGAGGCACTGGACTACCTGCTGCGCCGCAACAGCTATGCCGAACGCGACGACGGCAACCCCGCGGTATTGCTGCTGGATCTCAAGCTGCCCAAGGTGGATGGCCTGGAAGTGCTCAAGCAGGTGCGCGATACCGCAGAGCTGCGCAGCATCCCCACCGTGATGCTGACCTCCTCGCGGGAAGAGCCGGACCTGCTGCGGGCCTATGAACTGGGTGTCAATGCCTATGTGGTCAAGCCCGTGGAGTTCAAGGAGTTCGTCGCCGCCATTTCCGAACTGGGGGTGTTCTGGGCCGTGCTCAATGAACCGCCACCCGGCTCGCTGCGCCTGAACCGGCGTAGCAAGCATTGAGCGCCGCGACGATGCCGAACACGCCCATCAGGCTGTTGCTGGTCGAAGACAGCAGCCTGGACGCCGAACTGACCCTGCTGCGCCTGGAACGCAGTGGGCTGCACGTGCAATCGCGACTGGTCTTCGACCACGTCGGCGTGGAACACGCCCTGCTCGAAGCCAGCTATGACTTGATCCTTTGCGATTGCGTGCTGCCAGGTTCATCCGGGACCGATGTGCTGGCGATCGCCCAGCGCCTGGCGCCGGATGTGCCATTCATCTTCCTCTCCGGCATCTATGGCGAAGAGCACGCGGTGGAGATGATCCGCCTGGGCGCTACCGATTACCTGCTGAAAAAGAACCTGCCGCTGCTGCCCAAGGCCGTACGCAGGGCCATGACCGAAGTGCAGGAGCGCCAGCGCCGGCGCCGCGCCGAAGAAGCGCTGGCGGACGTCGAGGCGCGTGCGCGCATCGCCATCGACGCGGCAGGCATGGGGACCTGGGACTTCCGCCCGCAGGATCAGCTGCTGCTGTGGGATGACCGCTGCAAGACCTTGTTCGGCCTGCCGACCGATACCGAGATGACCCTCGAGGTCTTCTATGCCGGGATCTACCCAGACGACCGGGCGCGGGTGCGCGACGCCGTCGAGCAAGCCATGCAACCGGACAGCGACGGCCTGTATCGCGCCGAGTTTCGCATCGACCAGCCGGCTGGGTTGGAGCCACGCTGGCTGCTTTCCAGCGGCCAGACCCAGTTCGTCGACGGACGCTGCGTGCGTTTCTCCGGGGTATTGCAGGACATCCATCAACAGCGCCAGGCCACCCGCGCGCTGGAACAACTCAACGAGATGCTCGGCGAGCGGGTCGAGCGCCGAACCCGGGAGCGTGACCGCGCCTGGGAGTTGTCCCAGGACCTGCTGGCGGTGCTGAACAAGGACCTGACCCCCGTGGCCCTGAACCCAGCGTGGGAAGCCAGCCTGGGCTTTACCCGTGAGCAACTGGGACGCATCTCGCTGTTGCAGCTGCTGCCTGAAACCGACCAGGATGGTTTTCTCGCGGAGCTCGCCGCACTGTCGCTGGGTCGTACCAGCGCCCGCTTCGTTGGCCGCATCCTGCACGCTGGCGGCCAGCAGCGCTGGTTGTCCTGGGTGGTAGTGCCGGACGACAGCATGCTCTACGTGGTCGCCCGCGACATCACCAGCGAGCGCGAGGCGGCCCTGGAGCTGGCCGAAGCCAACGCGCGCCTGCGCGAGCAGATCGCCGAACGCGAACGTATCGAGGCCGCGTTGCAGCAGATGCAGCGCCTGGAAGCGGTCGGTCAGCTCACCGCCGGGGTGGCGCACGACTTCAATAACCTGCTGACGGTGATTCTCACCGGGGCCAGCTTCTTGCAGCGCGACCTGGAACGCGGTTCCGTGGACAAGGCGCATAGCCGCCTGCAACACATTCGCGAAGCCGGCGAGCGCGGCGCCAAGCTGACCGCGCAACTGCTGGCGTTCTCGCGCAAGCAAAGGCTCGAGCCGGTGCCGCTGAACCTCAACCGCACCCTGTCTGGCCTGGAAGAGCTGTTGCGGCGCACCCTGGGCGGCAGCATCTCGGTGCGCCTGGACCTGGACCCCCGCCTGTGGCAGGCGCTGATCGACCCGACCCAGACCGAGATGATCATCCTCAACCTGGCCATCAACGCCCGCGATGCGATGCCCGAGGGCGGCCAGCTGACGCTGAGCACCCGCAACAACCGGGTCAGTGCCCGCCCGCATCGCCCAGAAGACCCGGAGCCGGGCGAATACGTGGTATTGTCGATCCGCGACAGCGGTTGCGGCATGAGCGAGGAGGTGCTGGCCAAAGTGTTCGAGCCGTTCTTCACCACCAAGGATATCGGCAAGGGCTCGGGCCTGGGCCTGGCCCAGGTGTTCGGCTTCGCCAAGCAAAGCGGTGGCGGGGTTCGCATCGAGACCGCACCGGGCCGTGGCACCCAGGTCACCGTGTACCTGCCGGCGGTCCATCAACAGGCCGTGGAGATCGCCCCCGAACAGGACACTTCCAGCGCCTTGGCGCAACGCGTGGTTGACCGCCATGTGCTGTTGGTGGATGACGACCACCTGGTGCGCGAAATGATTGGCGACGTCCTGCGCCGCTATGGCTGCAATGTGCGCCAGGCCCACAGCAGCGAGCAGGCGCTGGCGTTGCTCGATGAACAGGTCGAGCTGCTGCTCACCGATTTCGCCATGCCGGAGTTCAACGGTGCGCAACTGGCGCTGGCCGCCCGCGAGCGTTTCCCCAGGCTGCCGGTGGTGTTTCTGACCGGATATGCAGAACTCCAAGGGCTGGAATTGCCGCACAGCGCGGTGATCCAGAAGCCGGTGAGCGAACAGCTGCTGGCCCAGGCCCTGGCAGAGCTGCTCGACCCGCGCTAGACGGTGTCCGGCGCGCCTGGCGCCGGACTTTTTCCCACGCAGAAACGAAAAAATCGCCTTTCGGCGATTTTTTCAAAATATGGCAGGGGCGGCTGGATTCGAACCAACGCATGGCAGGATCAAAACCTGCTGCCTTACCGCTTGGCGACGCCCCTGTAGAGACTGCTATCGCTGCGTGTGTCGCTGTGCAGCAATGGCGCGCACTTTAACAACGTTTTTCTAAGGTGGGAAGCTTTTTTTTAAAAAAAATCATACGAAAACAGCAAGTTAGTAGTTTTGCCCGATTTGCCGTTGATTTCTGTCGTCTCCTTGCCCTTAGGCCAAGCCGGTGAACACCGGTGCAACCCGCATCAGGCAACGCGACGCTCCGGCCAGGCGCCATTCGTCGCTTTTCCACCGCCTCGCTTCAACACATTCGGCTGCGCCCCTTCCAATCAGGTAGAGACCTATCTGCGCATTCACAAGGAGGGCGCCATGCCAGTTTCCCATGACCTCTACCAGGACCTGCACTACCCCCGCGAAATCGTCCAGCAGCGCCGTCAGCAGGACAAGCAACTCGACCGCCTGCTCGACGAGTACGTCGACATCGACAACCAGGTGCTGGCCGCCGAATCGATCTCGGCGGGCAACTTCGAGGACGAAGACCTGCGCCACCTCAAGGAACGCCGCCTGGCGATCAAGTACATGATCGAACGGCAACTGGCGCGCACCGACTGAGCGACCTATCACCTTTCGCGATCATTGCCCGACATTTTCTCGACTGGTCAAAATGCCTGCGCGCGCGCAAGCTGCGCCCTAGCCTGTTTCGACCGTGAGGAACCCACCGTGCCCACCTGGATACCCGCCGTGCTGCTTCGCCGCAGCCCTGCGCCCATCGCCCTGCTCGACGACTTCCAGGGCCGGGCGGCGGCGTGCGGCTATACCCTGAGCGCCGGCCAGCGCCGGGTCATCGAGGCCATGGCCACGCAACTGGCTGCGCTCGACCACGGCCGTGCACGCAGCCTGTACCTGCATGGCGCCGTGGGGCGTGGCAAGAGCTGGTTGCTCGACGGTTTCTTCCAGGCCGTGCCGACACCCGCCAAGCGGCGCCTGCACTTTCATGACTTCTTCGCCCGCCTGCACCAGGGCATGCACCGCCACCGCCTGCGGGACGATGCCCTCGGCGCGACGCTGGATGAACTGCTGGGCGATGTGCAGGTGCTGTGCTTCGATGAGTTTCACGTGCACGACATCGGTGACGCCATGCTGCTCACCCGTATGTTCGATGCCTTGTTCAGGCGCCATGTGTTTGTGTTGCTGACCAGCAACTATGCCCCCGAGGGGCTGCTGCCCAACCCGCTTTATCACCAACGCTTCCTGCCGGTGATCCGCCTGATCAACGGCCATATGCACGTGCTGGAGGTCGACGGCGAAACCGATTTTCGCAGCCTGCCGGCCAACCGCACGCAGCAGCGGTTCACCCAGGGGTATTACGTCTGGCCGGGGAACGCGGCGCAACGCCAGGCCTTGGCTATACCGCCAGCGCAGCCTTTGGTGCTGCAGATCAACCAGCGCCCGCTGCCGGTGCTGGCCGAGGCTGGCGGCCAGGTGATGTTCGCCTTCAGCGACCTGTGCGAGCAAGCCACCGCAGTCATCGACTACCTGGTGCTGGCCGAGCGCTACGAGCACTGGATCATCGACGGCCTGGACGACCTGGCCGCGTGCTCGTTGGCCGCGCAACAGCGCTTCATCAATCTGGTGGACGTACTGTACGACCAGGACCGTCAGCTAACCCTGATCGGTAAGCGGGCACTGGCCGAAAGCCTGGGCGGGACGCTCGGCGACCTGATGCGCACCCGCAGCCGGTTGGGGCAGTTGCATCAGCTCGGCGCCGGCGATCACCGGGCAAGTCGCAACGGCGCAGCATCGCTCCCACAGCTGTCCTGAAGGCGCCTGGTGGGAGCGACGCGGTGAGCTCAGCCCGCCCTGGGCAGGTCCGCCAGCACGCCCTCGATCTCACCCAGCACCGCCGGATCATCCAGAGTCGAGGGCGGCGCGTAGTCCTGGCCATCGGCAATCTTGCGCAGCACCGCCCGCAGGATCTTGCCCGAACGGGTCTTGGGCAGGCGCTTGACCAGCCGTACCCGGCTGAAGCAAGCCAGGGCGCCAATCTGCTCGCGCACACTGGCCACCAGTTCGCCCTGCAACTGCACCTCGCCAATGCCCTGCCCGTCCTTGAGCACCACCAGCGCCAACGGCACCTGGCCCTTGATCTCGTCGTGCACGCCGATCACCGCGCATTCGGCCACCGCGGGGTGGCGCGCCACCAGGTCCTCCATTTCGCCGGTGGACAGCCGATGACCGGAGACGTTGATGACGTCATCGGTGCGTCCCATGATGTAGACGAAGCCGTCATCGTCCAGGTAGCCGCCGTCACCGGTGTGGTAATAGCCTGGATAACTGTGCAGGTAGGCTTGCAAGTAACGCTCATGGTCACCCCAAAGGGTCTGGCTACAACCAGGAGGCAGCGGCAAGGCAATGACGATGGCACCCTGCTGGTTCGGCCCCAGCGGCTTGCCGTCATCGTCCAGCACCTGCACATGGTAACCCGGCACCGCGCGGTTGCTCGACCCCGGTCGCGCCGCGCTGCCTTCGAGCCCCACGCACGGCGCGGTTACCGGCCAGCCGGTCTCGGTCTGCCACCAGTGGTCGTGCACCGGCTTGCCCGTGACCCGCTCGAGCCAGGCGTGGGTGCTGGAGTCGAGCTTCTCGCCGGCGAGGAACAGCTGGCGCAGCGAGCTCAGGTCATGCCCGCGGAGCAACTCGCCTTCCGGGTCTTCCTTGCGGATCGCCCGCATGGCGGTAGGCGCGCAGAACAGCCCATTGACCCGATGCTGCTCGACGATACGCCAATAGGCCGCGGCATCCGGCGTGCGAATCGGCTTGCCTTCGTAGAACACCGTGGTGCAGCCGCTCATCAATGGCCCGTAGACGATCAGTGAATGGCCGACCACCCAGCCGACGTCGGAGATCCCCCACCACACGTCACCGGCCTGCATGCCATAGATATGCCGCATGGCGTAGCACAGGGCGACTGCATTGCCGCCATTTTCGCGGACGATGCCCTTGGGTTTGCCGGTGGTGCCGGAGGTGTACATGATGTACAACGGGTCACCGGCATCCAGCGCCACGGGCGCCACCGCCTCGGCGCCGACCAGCGCCTGCCGCCAGTCCAGGTCGCGCCCGGCCTGCAGCTCGGCGCGGGCCTGGGGTCGCTGCAGCACCAGCACATGCCGCGGCTGGTGGCCGGCCAGTTGCAGGGCGCGATCGACCAGCGGCTTGTATTCGATCACCCGGTCGAACTCCAGGCCGCAGGAGGCGGTGAGCAGCAAGCTGGGCCGGGCATCGTCGATCCGCAGCGCCAGCTCGTTCGCGGCAAAACCACCGAACACCACCGAGTGCACCGCGCCGATGCGCGCGCAGGCGAGCATGGCCATGGCCGCCTGGGGCACCATCGGCATGTAGATGATCACCCCGTCGCCCTTGCCCACGCCCAGGCTGCGCAGCAGGCCGGCCAGGCGCGCAACTTCGTCGCGTAGTTGCAGGTAGGTGAAGGTTTGCTGCGCGCCGGTCACGGGCGAGTCGTAGATCAACGCCAGTTGTTCGCCACGGCCCTGTTCGATCTGCTGGTCGAGGGCCAGGTAGCAGCTGTTCAGGCGACCGTCGGCGAACCAACGGTGGGTGCCGTCGGCGTTGCGCTGCAAGGTGATGGAAGGCTTGCGCTGCCAGGCCAACTGGTCGGCCTGGGCCTGCCAGAAAGCCGCGGGGTCGGCAATGGAATGGGCGTAGCTGTGCTGATAGGTCATTGGTTGGCAACCCGGTACTTGTTGTTATTGAAGGGCGAGCCTGGAGTATGGACCGGGCCTGCACCCTCGCCATCGGACTTAAGTCGCAACCCATATGCAGATTTGCAGGGATTAAACCTCTAGAATAGTCAGCCCCGACCCAAGAGCCGTTCCATGCATACCCTCGACGACCTGCGCGCCGGCCGCCTGCGCGGTATCACCCGCCTTGACCTGCGCCAGGGCCTGACGCACTTCCCCGCCGAAATCTTCACGCTGGCCGACAGCCTGGAAGTGCTCGACCTCACCGGCAACGCCCTTACCGATCTGCCCGAGGACCTGCACCGGTTGCACCGGCTCAAGGTGCTGTTCTGTTCGGAAAACGCCTTCACCCACCTGCCGCTGGGCATCGGACGCTGCCCTATGCTGGAGACGGTGGGGTTCAAGAGCAACCGCATCACCCACGTCGATGGCCAGGCCCTGCCGACGAGCCTGCGCTCGCTGGTGTTGACCGACAACGCCTTGGAGCAACTGCCTGAAGCGCTTGGCGACTGCGCCCAGTTGCAAAAACTGATGCTCGCCGGCAACCGACTGATGGCGCTGCCCAGCAGCCTGGCGCGCTGCGAGCGCCTGGAACTGCTGCGTATCGCCAGCAATCGCCTGACGGCCCTGCCCGACTGGCTGTTGCAGCTGCCGCGCCTGGCCTGGCTGGCCTACGCCGACAACCCGCTGCCCGAGGGTTTTGTCGCCCCGGCTGCCGATGGCCACTGCCCGACGCTGCACTGGCGCGACATGCGCCTGGCAGAGGAACTCGGCCGCGGTGCCTCGGGGCTGATCCACCGGGCGCACTGGTCAGGCCAGGCCGCGCCGGTGGCGGTCAAGCTGTACAAGGGCGCGATGACCAGCGACGGCTCGCCGCTGGCGGAGATGAGCGCCTGCATCGCTGCCGGCGAACATCCGCAACTGGTACGCCTGGCCGGGCGTATCGACGATCATCCGCAGGGCCTGCCGGCGCTGGTCATGGCGCTGATCGATGGGCACTGGGCGAATCTCGCCGGCCCGCCCAGCCTCGACAGCTGCACCCGCGACCGCTATCCCGAGACCCGGCGCTTGACGTTGCCGGCAGTCCGCCGCCTGGTGGCCGGCATCGCCTCGGTGTGTGCCCACCTGCATGGGCGTGGCCTCAACCATGGCGACTTGTACGCCCACAACATCCTGTTCGATGCAGACGGCCAATGCCTGCTGGGGGATTTCGGCGCGGCATCGTTCCATCCGCCTGCGGCCAGGGCATTGGAGCGCTTGGAAGTACGCGCCTTCGGCATTCTCGTGGAGGAGTTGCTGGGCTGCTGCGAGCAGGACGACCAGGGCCTGCGCGAGCTGGCCAGGGCTTGCCAGCAAGCGCAAGTGCTGGCGCGCCCGTCCTTTGCCGAGATCGCCGCAGGTTCACTGTAGCCGCTGCGGTTGAGGACAGCGACACCCCAGGTGTTCGCCCCATTACGGTGCAAAGCCTCTAGAATAGGCCCCCCTCCAGCCACAGAGCGTCACCATGGACATCGATCAGGCCCGAACCTTCCTGGAAATCGTGCGTTGCGGCAGCCTGGTTGCCGCCGCCGAGCGTCTGTTCGTGTCGCAGACAGCCATCACCGCACGGGTCCAGCGCCTGGAACAGCAACTCGGCTGCCAACTGTTCGTGCGCAGCCGCAACGGTGCCAGCCTGACCAGCGACGGCGAGGCCTTCGTCACCTACGCCAACCAGCTGGTGCAAACCTGGGAAGCGGCGCGCCGCGACCTGCCGCTGCCCCAGGGCTGTCAGCAGGTCCTGCATGTGGGCGGTGAAGTGAGCCTGGGCAACCCGATGATGCTCGACTGGGTCAGCGCCCTGCACCATGAACTGCCCAGCCACGCGATCCGCAGCGAGGTGAGCGATGGCGAGTCGCTGCTGCGCAAGGTCGAGATGGGCTTGCTGGACGCCGCGCTGGTCTACCAGCCGACCTATGGCCCAGGCTTGCAGGTGGAACAGCTGATGGAGGAGAAGCTGATCCGCGTGCGCCGTGTCGACGCCCCCGAGCCGTACATCTACATCGACTGGGGCGAGGCGTTCCGCCGCCAGCACGATGCCGCCCTGCCCGACCTGTCACGCCCGGCGCTGAGCTTCAACCTCGGGCCGCTGGCCTTGCAGTTCATCCTCGACCAGGGTGGCAGCGGCTACTTCCGCACCCGGGTGGTGCAGGCCTACCTGCAAAGCGGGGTGTTCGAGCGGGTGCCGCAGGCGCCGGAGTTCACCTACCCGACCTTCCTGGTCTACCCGCGCAAGCGCGACAGCGAGGCCCTGCAACAGGCCTTCACGGTGCTGCGCCGGCTGGTGGCCGCCGGCGACAGCGATTGGTCACAACGCTGGGACCCGCTGATCTGAGCCCTGCGCCGCGGCATTGAGCAAGTGCCGCTTGAGCCCGGCGATCAGGTCGGTCTGGGTGATCACCCCCACCAGCTGGTCAGCGTCGAGCACCGGCAGGCAGTGCAGCCCCTGCTCGCTGAGCAGCGGCAGCAAGCGCTCCAGTGGGTGCTGGCTGCTGACGCTGACCACCCGGCGGCTCATCACCTGCTCCAGGCGCACCACCTTGCGCCGCCACATGCCGCGCCAACTGAAGCGGCCACGGTCCATCGCCGGGCCGACCAGGTCGCTGAGGCTGACGATGCCCACCAAGCGCCCGCCGTCCAGCACCGGCAAGGTCTTCAGGTGATGGCTGGCAAGCATCTTCCAGGCCTGCTCGAGGGTGGTGCGCGGCGTCGCCGACTGCACATCGCGGGACATCACCGCGCTGGCGGTGATGCCGCCCAGGCTGCGTTGCAAGGCATGTTGCTCGGTCGCCAGGATGATCCGCTCCAACTCGTCGCGGGTAACGTCGACGAACTCGCCGATCTCTTCCAGGGCCTGGTCCAGGTCCTGGGCGTTGATCCCGACCCGCTCGCCGGGCAGCGGGTCGTGAGTGTGGTGCAGGTCCTTGCGCGGCGCCGTGCCCTTGGGGTAGCGCACGCCGGTCAGGCGGTTGTAGAGCACCGCCACCGCGACCAGGATCACGGCATTGAGCAGCACCGGCTCGAGCAGGTGGTCGCCCAGCGCCACCAGCCCCGGATCGGCCAGTACCGCACTGACCGCCACGCCGCCACCCGGCGGGTGCAGGCAGCGCAGCAGGCACATCAGCAGGATGGCGATGCCCAGCGCGGCGGCGGCGACCCACAGGCCATCGCCGAAGCCATGGCGCATGGCCAGGCCCACGGCGCCGGCCAGGGCATAGCTGCCCAGCACTGGCCAGGGCTGCGCCAGCGGCCCTGAGTGCACGGCGAACACCAGCACCGCCGAGGCCGCCAGCGGCCCGAGCAGGTGCAGGGCAACCGACGGCCCGTACAGCAGGCTGCACAGGTAACCGGCAAGGAACAGGCCGAGCAGCGCGCCAAGGCCTGCGCGCAGCCATTCTCGGGGAGGGATGTTCAGGGGTGCCGGGAGCAGGCGCTGCAGACGGCTTTCGGGACGCGAGGCAGACATCGGGAGATCGGATCGTGTGGTCTGATTGAAAAAAGAAAGCCCAGCGTTACCGGCCTGGGCCCTGTATTGCCAAGGCAATAGCGCAAGGGGCTCCGTCCATGGAGAGATGGAAACCAAGCGGTTTCGTGAGGGGCGATTGTGCCGAGTGGCTCGGCAATGGGCCAATTCAAAAAACTGCGGCTGTACTGCAATTTTTTTGCACGGTTGATCCGCAACAGGATCAACGCCCCTTGCGCGGCAGCTCGATGCTCACCCGCAAACCGCCCAGGGTACTGTCGAGCAAGGCGATGCGCCCGCCCCAGGCTTCGACGATATCACGCACGATCCCCAGCCCCAGGCCATGCCCGTCGACCTGCTCGTCCAGCCGCGAGCCCCGCTCCAGCACTTGCTGGCGCAGGTCCTGGGCAATCCCTGGGCCATCGTCATCGACCCACAGCTGGAAACCCTCGGTGGTCGGCGCGATGCCAAGGCGCACCTCGCTATCGGCCCATTTGCAGGCGTTGTCCAACAGGTTGCCGAGCAGCTCCAGCAGGTCCTCGCGGTCCCACGGCAGCAACAGCCCGGGCGGCACGTCGCGTTCGAGCGACAGGCCTTCGCCATGGATCATGCCCAGGGTCGACAACAGCCCGGGCAATTCGGCGTCGCAATCGAACTGCGCGCCGGGCAACGCGTCCCCGGCCAGGCGCGCACGGTTGAGTTCGCGGGCCAGGCGCTGCTGGATCTGCTGCAACTGCTCGCGCATTTGCTCGCGCACCTGCGGCAGCGCTTGCAAACGCTCGCTGGCGGCCAGGCTGAGCAACACCGCCAGCGGCGTCTTCAGCGCGTGCCCCAGGTTACCCAGGGCAGTACGCGAACGGCGCAGGCTGTCTTCGGTGTGGGCCAGCAGGTGGTTGATCTGGTCCACCAGCGGTTGCAGCTCGCTGGGCACCTCGGCATCCAGTTGCGAACGCTGGCCCTGTTGCAACTGGGCGATCTGTTGCCGCGCGCGCTCGAGCGGGCGCAACGAGCGGGTCACGGTGAAGCGCTGCAACACCAGCACCAGCAACAGCGCCAGCACGCCCATGCCCAGGCCGATCTGCTGCATGCGCCGGAAGGCCTCGCGCACCGGCGAGTAGTCCTGGGCCACGCTGATGGAAATATCCTGCCCCAGGCGCCGGTAATCGCCTCGGTAGGCCAGCAGTTGCTGGCCTTCGGGGCCGAGTTCATGGCCATCGTCCAACCCTGGGCGGGCCGGCTTGGGCATGTCCAGGTCCCACAGCGAGCGGGAACGCCAGGTGCCCTGGTCAAAGTCGATGCGAAAGTAATACCCCGAGAACGGCTGCTGGTAGGCTGCCGACAGCCGACGCTCATCCAGCTGCAAACCGGAAGGCCCACGCACCAGCGCCACCAGCAGGTTCTCGCTCTCTTTGCGCAGGCCGTTTTCCAGGTAGCGCTGCAGGCCGGCCTCGAACAGCCACAGGGTCACCTGTGCCAGGCCCACGCCGACCAGCACCAGCACGGCCACCAGGCCCAGGCTCAGGCGCGCCTGGATCGACTTCACGCGACGTTCCCGGCGTAGACGTAGCCCTGGCCACGGCGGGTCTCGATCACGCTGCGCCCGAGCTTGCGGCGCAAGTGGTTGACGTGCACCTCGAGCACATTGGAGTCGCGCTCGGTCTCGCCGTCATACAGATGCTCGGCCAGGTGGTTCTTGGACAGCACTTGCCCTGGGTGCAGCATGAAATAGCGCAGCAGGCGAAACTCGGCGGCGGTCAGTTGCACGTCGGCACCGTCACGGCTCACGCACTGGCGCGATTCGTCCAGGTGCAACCCGGCGGCCTCCAGCGTCGGCTGGTTGGCCAGGCCCTTGGCCCGGCGCAGCAGCGCCTGGATGCGCAGTTGCAGCTCCTCGGGGTGGAACGGCTTGGTCAGGTAATCGTCGGCACCGGCCTTGAGGCCTTCGATGCGCTCGGCCCAGGAACCGCGCGCGGTGAGGATCAGCACCGGGGTGGCCAGGCCCGCCGCGCGCCACTGCGCCAGCACCTCGAGCCCGGGCAAGCCCGGCAGGCCGAGGTCGAGCACGATCAGGTCGTAGGGTTCGCTCTGGCCTTGGTACACCGCGTCCCGGCCATCGGCCAGCCAGTCCACGGCATAGCCCTGGCGTTGCAGGGCGACGGTCAGTTCATCGGCCAGGGGCACGTTGTCTTCGACAAGCAGCAGGCGCATTCAGTCGTCTTCCTCGTCCTTGAGCAGGGCGCCGGTTCGGGCATCGTACTTGATTTCGCGGACCACGCCGGCCGGGGTCAGCAGCTCGACCTCGTACTCGTAGCGGCCGTGCTTTTCTTCCAGCTCCGCCTCCAGCAGGCGCGCCCCGGGGTAACGCCCCAGGGCGGCATCGAGCAGTTGCTCCAGCGGCAGGATGACGCCTTGTTGCCGAAGCTCCAGGGCTTCATCCTGATCCAGGTCGCGGGCGACGGCGAGCGAACTGACGGCCATCAGGGCCAGGGCCAGGCAGCGCGCCGTTCGCGGCAGATCGGGCATCAGTTATCTCGCTCGTCCTTCAGGACTTCACCGGTCTTGGCGTCCAGGTCCACATCCCACTCGACGTTCTGGGCGTCACGCAGGTCGACCTTGTAGATGTAGCGGCCGTATTCGTTTTCAAGCTCCGAGTCGGTCACGGTGGCGCCCGGGTGCTTGGCCACGGCGGCGGCCTTGAGTTCGTCCAGGGACTTGATTGTCTTGGCGTTCACCAGCTTGACCACTTCGTCGGGCTGCACGTCCTTGGCGAAGGCGGCATTGGCACCGAAAGCGAGGGCGGCGGCGGTGAACAGGGCAGTCAGGGTTTTCATGAGGTTCTCTCCATCGAGCTGTGTAATTTGTCTACCGGGTTAAGATTAACCACCGGTCCTTAACTCAACCTGAAAACAGCTGGCCGCATGATAGCGCAGCTCATGCAAGCCCGTACGCAATCCCTTGTAGGAGCGGCCTTGCCGAGGCGTCGGACCGGTCGGAAAGGGCTGCGCAGCAGCCCCCGGGATTTCAGCGTTTTTGCAAAGATCGCCGGGGCCGCTTTGCGGCCCTTTCGCGACACAAGGCCGCTCCTACAGGGGGATATGTACGTCCAGCCCCGCGATACGCTCTATACTGCCCGCCTGCCCGGCCCGAGACCCCACCATGAGCGCCATCCACATCAAGCGCCCCGCGCTGACCTTCAAGGCCGGCCAGCGCGCCCTGCGCCAGATCCGCGAGCGCGGTTTGCGGGCCGAAGACGTCGGCGTGCTGCCCGGCGCCGCCGGTGGCCCCAAGCCACTGGGGATCCAGGGCCTGGACCTGGCCCTGTTCGGTGAATGGCTGCCCAGCGCGCCGCGACCGCGTGCGCTGATTGGCGCCTCGATCGGTGCCTGGCGCTTCGCCAGCGCCTGCCTCGACGACCCGGTGGCCGGCATTCGTCGCCTCGGCGAGCTGTATACCGAACAGGACTTCGCCAAGGGCGTGACCGCCCGGCAGATCAGCCAGAGCTGCCAGCGCATGCTCGACGATCTGCTGCAAGGCCGCGACGGGCAGATCCTGGCCAACCCGCACTACCACCTGAACATCCTGGTGGTGAAGAGCCATGGCCAGCTGGCCCACGACCACCGTGGCCGCCTGGGCCTGGGCCTGGGCGCGGTGATCGCCAGCAACCTGCTGGGCCGCGCGCGCCTGGCCCGGCATTTCGAGCGGGTGATCCTGCATGACCGGCGCGCCTCACCACCGCTGGATGCCCTCAGCGACTTCCCCTCGCGCTGCCTGCCGCTGGACCCAGCCAACCTGCGCCATGCCCTGCTCGCCTCGGGCTCGATCCCGATGGTCATGGAAGGCGTGCGCGACATTCCCGGCGCAGGGGCCGGCACCTACCGCGACGGCGGCCTGCTCGACTATCACCTCGACCTGCCCTACAAGGGCGACGACCTGGTGCTGTACCCGCACTTCACCGACAAGGTGGTGCCCGGCTGGTTCGACAAGGCCCTGCCCTGGCGCAAGGGCGACGCCACGCGCCTGCAGAACGTGCTGCTGATGACCCCGTCGCCGCAGTACCTGGCCGCGCTGCCTTACGGCAAGCTGCCGGACCGCAACGACTTCAAGCGCTTCATGGGCGATGCGCCGGCACGCAAGCGCTACTGGTACAAGGCCATCGCCGAAAGCCAGCGCCTGGGCGACGAACTGCTGGAGCTGATCGCCACCGGGCAGCTGCACGAACGGTTGCAAGCCTTGTAGCGGTCATGCTGGTAGACTGCGCGTATTATCGATTCACACAGAGTTAAGACAGCGTGGAAATCTTCAAGGAATTTACATTCGAGTCCGCCCACCGCCTGCCCCACGTCCCGGCCGGCCACAAGTGCGGCCGCCTGCATGGCCACTCGTTCAAGGTCGCCCTGCACCTGACCGGCCCGCTCGACCCGCACACCGGTTGGATTCGCGACTTCTCCGAGATCAAGGCGATCTTCAAGCCCATCTACGAGCAGTTGGACCACAACTACCTGAACGATATTCCCGGCCTGGAAAACCCCACCAGCGAAGTGATCGCCAAGTGGATCTGGGACCAGGTCAAGCCGCTGTTGCCGGAGCTGTCCAAAGTGCGTATCCACGAAACCTGCACCAGCGGTTGTGAGTACACGGGCAACTGAGTGCGCCTGATGCAGGGCGCTGGTCATGGGAAGGGATACGTCACGACTTGCAATGTCACGCGCCCGGCCCGCCCGCCCTTACTGTTTAAATAGGGCACCCCGAACTGCTTGTAGCGCCCGACTGGTGAACCGTCAAAATTCGTAAGCTTCAAATTGTGACGCATATTCTCAGTTTTCAAGCGCGTCGGGGTTAGCCCCTCAAGACGCCACAAATCACTGGCCGCGATAATCGTGCGTTTGCCCGCCTCGGATGCACTGACGTACATCGCCATGTAGCCGGCATAATCGGCATCCATGGCATAGTTCATGATCCTCGGCGGCGCATCGACACGTCTCGCCGCAGGCCTTATCTGGTAGTAGTAACCGCCGCCAAACCCACGCCCCTCGTAAAGACCAAACCAGAAAAGGTCGAACAAGACGCCCTTGTTTCCTTGCACGGCGAGGGGCTCGGCGCGCATGTAGGTATCCTGCCCATCGTGGCCGTCGAAGCGCACCCAGATCGGGAGAATCCCCGGCGCCTTTTCGTCCCAGTGTCCTGACTCGACCGTGGTCTCATCCTCTTGCCACCACATCCTGGCAAGGAAAGAACCACTGGCGCTATAACGGTAAAAGAGCGGCATCGCAAACCCCTTGAATGAATATCAGGGGACCTTGCCATGGCGCGAAGGTGGTTTTCAGATGGAACGGCTACTCGTGCGACACATCGACGAGAAAGCGCGGGGCGATATAGCGCTGGTAATGCGCCTCGGACAGCAGGAAGAACTCACGATCAATGGCATCGCGCAACTGCGGCAGCTCCCAGTCGCGAAACTCCGGCAGCAGCGCCATCCCGTAGGCCTCCAGATCGCGGATCATCCGCGCCCCGCGGGCGATCAACTGGTAGGCCCAGCAATACTCGGACTGGTGTGCGACGAAGCGGATCGAGCGCTGCTCCAACTGCTGGCGCAACAGGCTTTTGTCGAACACTTCCAGCTTGGCCATCATCACCTGCACCAGCAGTTGCTCCAGGCGCAGCCAGACCGCGCGCTTGTGTTCATCGTCGTAACCGTTCCAGTGGATCACTTCGTGGTGGAAGCGCTTGCAGCCACGGCACACCAGGTCTCCGTACACCGTGGAGCAGAGGCCGACGCAAGGGGTCTTGATGGACTGGTTGGACATGGAAAAACAACGGCTTGGCGGGGGAACATCGGATCATGTTAGCCCTTTGTCTAACCAGGGTCACCCGTTAAAGTCATGATCGGCGCCTTACCTTCGGCTTTTTTTTGCCGTAGAATCACACCGCCTTTTCAAGGCAACCATGTCCGTTGGAAGCTGTTTTCAAAGCGTCACGAGCACAGTTGATCCGGCAGAACGGCGTTGGCCCGGGCCATGCACCCCTCGCATGCCCGCGCCAGCCCTCATCAGCTCCCGTTCTGCAGGCGTAAAACTTTGAAAGCAGCTTCTGTAAGGATTCTCTGCGACCCTGGCTGGGCGACTCAAAAAGTCGTCGCTGCGCATGGGTGCATGGAATGCTGGATGAGCGTCCCGGACTCCCTTTAGGGACCACTGATGAGGGTAATAACTGTGCTTGAAGCCTACCGCAAACACATCGAAGAGCGTGCCGCTCTGGGTATCGTGCCCCAGCCGCTGAACGCCGAACAAACTGCAGGCCTGGTCGAGCTGCTGAAAAACCCGCCGGCCGGCGAAGAAGCCTTCCTCGTAGACCTGATCACCAACCGCGTACCGCCAGGGGTGGACGAAGCCGCCTACGTCAAGGCTGCGTTCCTGTCCGCCATTGCCAAGGGCGAAGCCAAGTCGCCGCTGATCGAGCGCAAGCACGCCACCGAGCTGCTCGGCACCATGCAGGGCGGCTACAACATCGAAACGCTGGTCGCGCTGCTGGATGACGCCGAACTGGGCGCCGTCGCGGCCGAACAGCTCAAGCACACCCTGCTGATGTTCGATGCCTTCCATGACGTGGCCGAAAAAGCCAAGGCTGGCAATGCCCACGCCAAGGCCGTACTGGAATCCTGGGCTGCCGGCGAGTGGTTCACCAGCCGTCCGGCGATCGCCGACAAGTACACCCTGACCGTGTTCAAGGTGCCTGGCGAAACCAACACCGACGACCTGTCCCCTGCCCCGGACGCCTGGTCGCGCCCTGACATCCCGCTGCACGCCCTGGCGATGCTGAAGATGGCCCGTGACGGCATCGAGCCTTCGCAACCAGGTTCGGTCGGCCCGCTGGCCCAGATCGAAGCGGTCAAGGCCAAGGGCCACCCGGTCGCCTACGTCGGTGACGTGGTCGGCACCGGTTCCTCGCGTAAATCGGCCACCAACTCGGTGCTGTGGTTCTTCGGCGACGACATCCCGTACGTGCCGAACAAGCGCGCCGGTGGCTTCTGCTTCGGCACCAAGATCGCCCCGATCTTCTACAACACCATGGAAGACGCCGGCGCCCTGCCGATCGAATTCGACTGCACCAACCTGGCCATGGGCGACGTCATCGATGTCTACCCGTTCAAGGGCGAAGTGCGCCGCAACGGCAGTGAAGAGCTGGTCACCCGCTTCGAACTGAAAACCGAAGTGCTGCTCGATGAAGTCCGTGCTGGCGGCCGTATCCCGCTGATCGTCGGCCGCGGCCTGACCGAGAAAGCCCGCGCCGAACTGGGCCTGGCCCCATCGGACCTGTTCAAGAAACCCGAGCAGCCTGCCGCTTCGACCAAGGGCTTCACCCTGGCGCAGAAGATGGTCGGCCGTGCCTGTGGCCTGCCAGAAGGCCAGGGCGTGCGCCCAGGTGCCTACTGTGAACCGAAGATGACCACCGTCGGCTCCCAGGACACCACCGGCCCGATGACCCGCGACGAGCTGAAAGACCTGGCTTGCCTGGGCTTCTCCGCCGACCTGGTGATGCAGTCGTTCTGCCACACCGCGGCCTATCCGAAGCCGATCGACGTCACCACCCACCACACCCTGCCAGACTTCATCCGCACCCGTGGCGGCGTGTCGCTGCGCCCAGGCGACGGCATCATCCACAGCTGGCTGAACCGCATGCTGATGCCGGACACCGTCGGTACCGGTGGCGACTCGCACACCCGCTTCCCGATCGGCATCTCGTTCCCGGCAGGTTCCGGCCTGGTGGCCTTCGCCGCCGCCACCGGCGTCATGCCGCTGGACATGCCGGAGTCGATCCTGGTGCGCTTCAAGGGCAAGCTGCAGCCTGGCATCACCCTGCGTGACCTGGTGCATGCCATCCCTTACTACGCCATCCAGAAGGGCCTGCTGACCGTCGAGAAGAAAGGCAAGAAGAACGCCTTCTCCGGCCGCATCCTGGAAATCGAAGGCCTCAACGACCTGACCGTCGAACAGGCCTTCGAGCTGTCCGACGCATCGGCCGAACGCTCTGCCGCCGGTTGCACCATCAAGCTGCCAGAGAAGGCCATCGCCGAGTACCTGCAGTCCAACATCACCCTGCTGCGCTGGATGATCGGCGAAGGCTACGGCGATGCCCGCACCCTGGAGCGCCGCGCCCAGGCCATGGAAGCCTGGCTGGCCAAGCCTGAGCTGCTGTCGGCCGACGCAGACGCCGAGTACGCCGAAATCATCGAAATCGACCTGGCCGACGTCAAGGAGCCTGTGCTCTGCGCGCCGAACGACCCGGACGATGCCCGCCTGCTGTCTTCGGTACAGGGCGAGAAGATCGACGAAGTGTTCATCGGTTCGTGCATGACCAACATCGGTCACTTCCGCGCTGCCGGCAAGCTGCTGGACAAGGTCAAGGGTGGCATTCCGACCCGTCTGTGGCTGGCCCCGCCAACCAAGATGGACGCCCACCAGCTGACCGAGGAAGGCTACTACGGCATCTACGGCAAGGCCGGCGCGCGCATGGAAATGCCAGGCTGCTCGCTGTGCATGGGTAACCAGGCACGCGTGCAGACCGGTTCGACCGTGGTCTCCACCTCGACCCGTAACTTCCCGAACCGCCTGGGCGACGCCACCAACGTGTACCTGGCCTCGGCCGAGCTGGCCGCTGTCGCCTCGATCATCGGCAAGCTGCCGACCGTCGAGGAGTACATGCAGTACGCCAAGGACATCGACAGCATGGCTGCCGACGTCTACCGCTACCTGAGCTTCGACCAGATCGCCGAGTTCCGCGAAGCGGCAGCCAACGCCAAGATCCCGGTGGTCCAGGCGTAAGCTGAGCAGTACGCTGTAAAACAAAGCCCCGGTAGCAATACCGGGGCTTTTTCGTTCGGCCCTGTTCGCCGGCAAGCCGGCGCCTACACCCACCTGCAGGAGCCGGCTTGCCGGCGAAGCTTTTCAGATCACGAACAGATCGACAAACCTGTGCACCGGCATGGCCTCAAGCACAGCCTGGTCCTTGCACACAGCCAGGATTTCCTCGCAGCGCTGCCGCGCGAACCGCGTCGCCAGGTTCTCGCGGAACTTCGCCTCGAGCAACGGCATACCCTCCTCCCGCCGGCGCCGGTGCCCAAGTGGGTACTCCACCACCACCTGTGGCGTATGGCTGCCATCCTTGAAGAACACCTGCACGCCATTGGCGATGGAACGCTTGTCGGCCTCCAGGTATTCGCGGCTGAAGCGCGGCGCCTCGACGACCACCATCCGCTCGCGCAAGCGGTCGATGCTCGGGTGCGCGGCATGGAAGGCATCCTCGTAGTGCTCGGCCACCAGGTCGCCGAAGATCAACGGCACGGCGGTCATGTACTGCAGGCAATGGTCGCGGTCGGCGGCGTTGGCCAGCGGCCCTTCCTTGGAGATGATGCGGATCGCCGACTCATGGGTGGTGATGACGATACGGTCGATTTCGTGCAGGCGATTGCGCACCTGCGGGTGCAGGATCACCGCTGCCTCGCAGGCGGTCTGGGCGTGGAATTCGGCGGGGAAGCTGATCTTGAACAGCACGTTCTGCATGACATAGCTGCCGAACGGTTGCGCCAGGCGTAGTTGGCGCTGGCCTTCGGGCTTGAGCGCCAGGTCCTGGTTGGTGTGGCTGAACGATACATCATAAAAGCCCCACTGCGGCGCGCTGAGCACCCCAGGCACCCCCATCTCGCCGCGCATCGCGATATCGGCCAGGCGCACGCCGCGGCTGGCAGCATCCCCCGCCGCCCATGACTTGCGCGAACCGGCGTTGGGCGCATGGCGGTAGGTGCGCAGGGCCTGGCCATCGACGAAGGCGTGGGACAGCGCCGACAGCAGTTGCTCGCGGCTGGCGCCCATCAACCGCGAGCAGACTGCCGTGGAAGCGACCTTGACCAGCAGCACATGGTCCAGGCCAACCCGGTTGAACGCGTTCTCCAGCGCCAGCACGCCCTGGATTTCGTGGGCCATGACCATGGCATCGAGCACTTCGCGCATGAGCAGCGGCGCCTCGCCGTTGGCCACGCGCTTTTGCGAAAGATGATCGGCGACAGCGAGGATGCCACCGAGGTTATCCGAGGGGTGCCCCCACTCAGCGGCGAGCCAGGTGTCGTTGTAGTCCAGCCAGCGGACGATGCAGCCGATGTCCCAGGCCGCCTTGACCGGGTCCAGGCGATAGCTGGTGCCGGGCACGCGGGCGCCATGAGGGACGACGGTGCCCTCGACCAGCGGGCCGAGATGCTTGGTGCATTCGGGGAAGCGCAGGGCCAGCAGGCCGCAGCCGAGGGTGTCCATCAGGCAGTGGCGAGCGGTGCCCAGGGCTTCGGCGGATTCGACGCGATAGCCGAGCACGTAGTCGGCGATGGTCTGCAGGACCTGGTCGTAGTCGGGCCGGGTGTTGAGGTCTGCGTTTGCGCTCATATACAGCTCCCTTCAAGAGTGCCGGGGCTGCGCTGCAGCCCTTTCGCGACACAAGGCCGCTCCTACAGGGGGAACGCAATCCTTGTCTCGCGAAAGGGTCGCAAAGCGGCCCCAACCAACGAAAGCCGAACGCTGATGATGCCTTAGAAACTATCGCCAGGTATGCGCACCCAGCCTTCCATCAGCACCCGCGCGCTGCGGCTCATGATTGCTTTGGTCACGCTCCACTGCCCGTCCACCTGACGCGCCTGCGCCCCCACCCGCAAGGTCCCGGACGGATGCCCGAAACGCACGGCACTGCGTTCACCGCCACCGGCAGCGAGGTTAACCAACGTGCCCGGGATCGCCGCGGCGGTGCCGATGGCGACCGCCGCGGTACCCATCATCGCGTGGTGCAACTTGCCCATCGACAGCGCGCGCACCAGCAGGTCGACGTCCTCGGCGGCGACAACCTTGCCACTGGAGCAGGTATAGCCGGTCGGCGCCGCGACGAACGCCACTTTCGGCGTGTGCTGGCGCCCGGCGGCCTGGTCGATATGCTCGATCAGGCCCATGCGTACCGCGCCATGGGCGCGCAGGGTCTCGAAACGCTGCAGTGCCGCGGTATCGCCGTTGATGGCGTCTTGCAGCTCGGTACCGGTATAGCCGATATCCGCGGCATTGACGAAGATGGTCGGGATGCCGGCGTTGATCAGGGTCGCCTTGAACGTGCCGACACCGGGCACCTCGAGGTCGTCGACCAGGTTGCCGGTGGGGAACATCGCCCCGCCGGCGCCGTCCTCGTCGGCCGCCGGGTCGAGGAACTCCAGCTGCACCTCGGCGGCCGGGAAGGTCACGCCGTCGAGTTCGAAGTCGCCGGTTTCCTGCACCTCACCGTCGGTGATCGGCACATGGGCGATGATGGTCTTGCCGATATTGGCCTGCCAGATGCGCACGGTGGCGATGCCGTTGCGCGGAACCCGCGCGGCCTCGACCAGGCCGCTGGCGATGGCGAACGAACCGACCGCGGCCGAGAGGTTGCCGCAGTTGCCGCTCCAGTCGACGAAGGCGGTGTCGATCGACACCTGGCCGAACAGGTAGTCGACGTCGTGGTCGGCCTTGATGCTCTTTGACAGGATCACCGTCTTGCTGGTGCTGGACGTCGCGCCGCCCATGCCGTCGATCTGCTTGGCGTATGGGTCGGGGCTGCCGATCACCCGCAGCAGCAGGGCGTCACGGGCCGGGCCCGGGACCTGGGCGCGCTCGGGCAGGTCTTGCAGGCGGAAGAACACGCCTTTGCTGGTGCCGCCACGAATATAGGTGGCGGGGATTTTTACTTGGGGTACGTGGGCCATTGCAGTTTTTCCTGATCTTTTCGTTTCGGCGAAAATCCCTGGGGCTGCTTTGCAGCCCTTTCGCGACACAAGGCCACTCCTACAGGAGGTCGCGGTCGCCTGTAGGAGCGGCCTTGTGTCGCGAAAGGGCCGCCAAGCGGCCCCCGCTACATGCTCAGCCGGTCGCTTCGAGGAAGTCCTGGGCAAAGCGCTGCAATACCCCGCCGGCCTCGTAGATAGATACCTCCTCGGCGGTATCCAGGCGGCAGGTCACCGGCACCTCGACGCGCTCGCCACTGCGCCGCGTGACCACCAGGGTCAGGGTCGCGCGCGGCGTGCGCTCGCCGAGCACGTCGTAGGTCTCGCTGCCGTCCAGGCCCAGGGTCTTGCGGTCGGTGCCCGGCTTGAACTCCAGCGGCAGCACGCCCATGCCCACCAGGTTGGTGCGGTGGATGCGCTCGAAGCCCTCGGCGACGATGGCCTCGACCCCGGCCAGGCGCACGCCCTTGGCCGCCCAGTCGCGGGACGAACCCTGGCCGTAGTCGGCACCGGCGACGATGATCAGCGGCTGCTTGCGCTGCATGTAGGTTTCGATCGCCTCCCACATGCGCGTCACCTTGCCTTCCGGCTCGATGCGTGCCAGCGAACCCTGCCGCACGCTGCCATCGTCCTTGCGCACCATCTCGTTGAACAGCTTGGGGTTGGCGAAGGTGGCGCGCTGGGCGGTGAGGTGGTCGCCACGGTGGGTGGCGTAGGAGTTGAAGTCCTCCTCGGGCAGGCCCATCTTCGCCAGGTACTCACCCGCAGCGCTGTCGAGCATGATCGCATTGGAGGGTGACAGATGATCGGTGGTGATGTTGTCCGGCAATACCGCCAGCGGGCGCATGCCGCGCAGGGTGCGCTCGCCGGCCAGGGCACCTTCCCAGTACGGCGGACGGCGGATGTAGGTGCTCATCGGCCGCCAGTCGTACAACGGCGCAACCTTGGGCCCGCGATCCTCCTCGATGGCGAACATCGGGATGTACACCTGGCGGAACTGCTCGGGCTTGACCGCGGCGCGCACCACCGCGTCGATTTCCTCGTCGCTGGGCCAGATGTCCTTGAGGCGAATCTGCTTGCCGTCGACCACGCCCAGCACATCCTTCTCGATGTCGAAGCGGATGGTGCCGGCGATGGCGTAGGCCACCACCAGTGGCGGCGAAGCGAGGAAGGCCTGCTTGGCGTAGGGGTGGATGCGCCCGTCGAAGTTGCGGTTGCCCGACAGCACCGCGGTGGCGTACAGGTCGCGGTCGATGATCTCCTGCTGGATCACCGGGTCCAGCGCACCGGACATACCGTTGCAGGTGGTGCAGGCGAAGGCCACGATACCAAAGCCCAACTGCTCCAGCTCCTGCTCCAGCCCAGCTTCCTTCAGGTACAGCTGCACGGCCTTGGAGCCCGGCGCCAGCGACGACTTGACCCAGGGTTTGCGTACCAGGCCGAGCCTGTTGGCGTTGCGCGCGATCAGGCCGGCGGCGATGACGTTGCGGGGGTTGCTGGTGTTGGTGCAGCTGGTGATGGCGGCAATGATCACCGCGCCGTCCGGCATCTGCCCCGGCACTTGTTCCCAGGCACCGGCGATACCCTTGGCCGCCAGCTCGCTGGTGGCCACCCGGGCATGCGGGTTGGACGGGCCGGCCATGTTGCGCACCACGCAGGCCAGGTCGAAGCTCAGGGTGCGCTCGTACTCGGCCTTGGCCAGGCTGTCGGCCCACAGGCCGGCGGTCTTGGCGTAGGTCTCGACCAGCTGCACCTGCTGTTCGTCGCGGCCCGTGAGCTTGAGGTAGTCGAGGGTCTGCTGGTCGATGGCGAACATCGCCGCGGTGGCGCCGTATTCCGGCGCCATGTTGGAGATGGTGGCGCGGTCGCCCAGGGTCAGCGCGCTGGCGCCGGCGCCATGGAACTCGAGGTAGGCGCCAACCACTTTCTGCTTGCGCAGGTATTCGGTCAGGGCCAGCACCAGGTCGGTGGCGGTGATGTTCGGCGCCAGGCGCCCGGTCAGCTCGACGCCGACGATTTCCGGCAGGCGCATCCACGAAGCGCGGCCGAGCATGACGTTCTCGGCCTCCAGGCCACCGACGCCGATGGCGATCACGCCCAGGGCATCGACATGGGGGGTATGGCTGTCGGTGCCGACGCAGGTGTCGGGGTAGGCCACGCCGCGGTCGCTATGGATCACCGGCGACATCTTCTCCAGGTTGATCTGGTGCATGATGCCGTTGCCCGGCTGGATCACGTCGACGTTCTTGAACGCCTGCTTGGTCCAGTTGATGAAGTGGAAACGGTCTTCGTTGCGCCGATCCTCGATGGCGCGGTTCTTCTCGAACGCCTGCGGGTCAAAGCCGCCGCATTCGACGGCCAGCGAGTGGTCGACGATCAGTTGCACCGGCACCACTGGGTTGACCTGGGCCGGATCGCCGCCCTTGTCGGCGATGGCGTCGCGCAGGCCGGCCAGGTCGACCAGCGCGGTCTGGCCGAGGATGTCGTGGCACACCACACGGGCGGGGAACCAGGGGAAGTCGAGGTCGCGCTTGCGCTCGATCAACTGCTCGAGCGAGGCGTTGAGGGTGGCCGGGGCGCAGCGGCGCACCAGGTTTTCGGCCAGCACCCGGGAGGTGTACGGCAGGCCGTCATAGGCGCCGGGCTTGATCGCCTCGACCGCGGCACGGGCGTCGAAGTAGTCCAGGGCGGTGCCTGGCAGGGGCTTGCGGAATGCGGTGTTCATATCGTTATCGGGCTCGGTCACGGTGTTCAGAAGGCAGGTCTGGCCTTGGGGGGGCGCTACGCGCCCCTTTCGCGACACAAGGCCGCTGCTACAGGGACTGCGCCGCACCGGTGGGAGCGGCCTTGTGTCGCAAAAGGGCTGCGCAGCAGCCCCAGCGATCTATGACTCAGCGCTGCTCGATCGGCACGAACTGGCGCTGCTCGACGCCGGTGTACTCGGCGCTCGGGCGGATGATGCGGTTGTTGGCGCGCTGCTCGAACACGTGCGCGGCCCAGCCGGTCAGGCGCGAGCAGACGAAGATCGGGGTGAACAGCTTGGTCGGGATACCCATGAAGTGGTACGCCGAGGCATGGTAGAAGTCGGCATTGGGGAACAGGCGCTTCTGCTCCCACATGGTCTTGTCGATGGCTTCGGACACCGGGTACAACACCTTGTCGCCGACCTCGTCGGCCAACTGCTTCGACCAGCCCTTGATCACCTCGTTGCGCGGGTCGGACTCTTTGTAGATCGCATGGCCAAAGCCCATGATCTTGTCCTTGCGCTCGAGCATGCGCAGCAGCTCGGCGGTGGCTTCCTGCGGGCTCTGGAAGCGTTCGATCAGCTCCATGGCTGCCTCGTTGGCCCCGCCATGCAACGGGCCGCGCAGCGAGCCGATGGCGGCGGTGATGCAGGAGTACAGGTCGGACAGCGTCGAGGCACAGACCCGGGCGGTGAAGGTCGAGGCGTTGAACTCGTGTTCGGCGTAGAGGATCAGCGAGACGTTCATCACCTTGACGTGCAGCGCGCTGGGTTTCTTGCCATGCAGCAGGTGCAGGAAGTGGCCGCCAATCGTTTCTTCGTCGCTGCTGCAATCGATGCGTACACCGTGATGGCTGAAGCGGTACCAGTAGCACATCACCGCCGGGAACAGCGCCAGCAGGCGGTCGGTCTTGTCGCGCTGCTGCTCGAAAGTCAGCTCCGGCTCCAGGGTGCCGAGCAGCGAGCAACCGGTGCGCATCACATCCATCGGGTGGGCGTCGCGCGGGATGCGCTCGAGCACTTCCTTGAGTGCCTGGGGCAAATCGCGCAGGCCCTTGAGCTTGCGCTTGTAGTCGGCAAGCTCGGCCTTGCTCGGCAGCTCGCCGTACAGCAGCAGGTAGGCGACTTCCTCGAACTCGGCGCCTGCGGCCAGGTCGCGCACGTCGTAGCCGCGGTAGGTCAGGCCGGCACCGGCTTGGCCGACGGTCGACAGCGCGGTCTGGCCGGCCACCTGGCCACGCAGGCCTGCGCCACTGAGTACTTTTGCTTCGGCCATGGTGTTTCTCCTTTCTTGAATTTGTTATCGAAGTCTTTTCTGGCTAATCGGGTGCCGGGCCTGTTCGCCGGCAAGCCGGCGCCCAAGGGCGATGTGCGCTTGAATCAGCCCTTTTTCTGGGCGAACAGCGCATCCAGGCTCTGCTCGAAGGCGTGGTAGCCGATGGCGTCGTAGAGTTCCATGCGGGTCTGCATGGTATCGATCACGTTCTTCTGGGTGCCGTCACGGCGCAGCGCGGTGTAGACGTTCTCGGCGGCCTTGTTCATGGCGCGGAAGGCCGACAGCGGGTAGAGCACCAGGGACACGTCGACCGAAGCCAGTTCCTCGGTGGTGTACAGCGGCGTGGCGCCGAACTCGGTGATATTGGCCAGGATCGGCGCCTTAACCCGGTCGGCGAAGGTCTTGTACATGTGCAACTCGGTGATCGCCTCGGGGAAGATCATGTCGGCGCCGGCCTCGATGCAGGCGGCGGCGCGGTCCAGCGCGGCATTCAGGCCCTCGACCGCCAGGGCGTCGGTGCGCGCCATGATCACGAAGCTGTCGTCGCTGCGGGCGTCCACCGCGGCCTTGATGCGGTCGACCATCTCCTGCTGCGAGACGATCTCCTTGTTCGGCCGGTGGCCGCAGCGCTTGGCGCCGACCTGGTCTTCGATGTGAATGGCCGCGGCGCCGAACTTGCTCATCGAACGCACGGTGCGCGCGACGTTGAACGCCGAGGCGCCAAACCCGGTGTCGACATCCACCAGCAGCGGCAGATCGCACACGTCGGTGATCCGGCGCACGTCGGTGAGCACGTCGTCCAGACCGCTGATGCCCAGGTCCGGCAGGCCCAGGGAGCCGGCGGCGACACCGCCGCCGGACAGGTAGATGGCCTTGAAGCCGGCGCGCTTGGCCAGCAGGGCGTGGTTGGCGTTGATGGTCCCGACCACCTGCAGCGGGTGTTCGGCGGCAACCGCGTCACGGAAACGCTGGCCGGGGGTGCTCTTGACTGTCATGACTCACCTCGTGGGCTATTGTTGTCGGCGCCCTGGTAGTGGCGCTCGATATTGCGCTTGGACGCGCCGATGTGGCGGCGCATCAGGAGTTCTGCGAGTTCGCCGTCGCGGGCCTCGATGGCGTCGAGGATGCGGTGATGTTCGGCAAAGGCCTGGCGCGGACGGTTGGGCGTGGTGGAAAACTGGATGCGATACATGCGCACCAGCTGGTACAGCTCGCCGCAGAGCATCTTGTACAGGGTCTGGTTGCCGCTGCCCTGGATGATCCGGTAGTGGAAGTCGTAGTCGCCTTCCTGCTGGTAGTAGCCCTGGCCGGCCTGGAACGCGGCGTCGCGCTCGTGGGTGTCGAGCACATGGCGCAGCTCGTCGATGGCGGCCTGGCTCATGCGCTCGGCGGCCAAGCGACAGGCCATGCCTTCCAGCGATTCACGAATCTCGTACAGTTCGATCAGCTCGGCATGGCTCAGCGATACCACCCGCGCGCCCACATGGGGTACCCGCACCAGCAGGCGCTGGCCTTCGAGGCGGTGGATCGCCTCGCGCAACGGGCCGCGGCTGATGCCGTAGGTGCGCGCCAGCTCCGGCTCGGAGATCTTGCTGCCCGGCGCGATCTCACCCTTGACGATGGCGGCCTGGATGCAGCGGAAGACGTGCTCCGAGAGGGTCTCGGTCTCGTCCTGGGGGAGCAACGTGGCCTGGGCTGTGTCCAGCATTATTGTCGACACCTTAAAAGTCAATGACGGCAAAACTAGCCAAATAGAGGCGAACAGTCAAAGACAAAAAGAACATTGTCGACAATCGTCTAATAACGAACTTCACCCGCCCCCACGCGGTCTGATCGCGGGCGCGCTGGCGTCAAGGCACCGGCGTGATAGAATGCCGCGCTCCTTCGGGAGCATGGACACTGTGTCTGTCATCACTTCATGGTGTCGACAGACCTTTCGAGGACGCTTGGCCAGTCGCCTTGCCCTGACCCCCCGCACAGCACCGCGCCAGGATTATGAGACTCATACCCGCTTCATTGCTGCTCTGCCTGACCCTGCTGCCGGCGCTCGCGCCCGCGGCAGACAAGACCGTTTACGGCCTGAACGAATACGCCCGCCTCGGCGGCCTGGACCTGGAAGTGGCGGCCAAGCTCGACACCGGCGCCAAGACCGCCTCGCTCAGCGCCCGCGACATCAAGCGCTTCAAGCGCAATGGCGAGAGCTGGGTGCGTTTCTACCTGGCCATCGACGCCGCGCACCAGCACCCCATCGAACGCCCCCTGGCCCGTGTCAGCAAGATCAAGCGCCGCGCCGGGGACTATGACGCCGAATCCGGCAAGGCCTACACTGCTCGTCCGGTGATCGAACTCGAGATCTGCATGGGCCAGACGCAACGCACCATCGAGGTCAACCTCACCGACCGCAGCGCCTTCCAGTTCCCGCTGCTGATCGGTTCCGAGGCTCTCAAGCACTTCGGTGCGCTGGTCGACCCAAGCCTTAAATACGCGGCCGGCAAACCTGCCTGTGCCACCGAAGCTCCCAAAGCAGAGTAATTCCGATGCGCTCTCTTACCCTCCACCTGAAAGTCCTGATCACCGTCCTGGTGCTGCTGGGCATCGCGGTCACGGCCTATCAGATCTTCTTCCTCGGCATCCCGGTGACCGAGGACGAAACCGACGACCTGTGGAACATCGACGCCAAGGTCGAATTCGTCGCCAGCGCCAAGGACCCGGTCAAGGTGCAGATGTTCGTGCCGCCGCTGAACCGTGACTACGTCAGCCTCAACGAGAGCTTCATCTCCAACAACTACGGGGTCAGCGTCAACCGCGCCGACGGCAACCGCAAGGTCACCTGGTCGGCCCGCCGCGCCAGCGGCAACCAGACCCTCTACTACCGCCTGGTACTGACCAAGCGCTACAGCAGCGAAAAGGCCAAGATCAAGGGCCCGACCTTCCGCGACAGCCTGGCCGTCGAAGGCCCGGAGAAAATCGCCGCCGAGGCGCTGATGGCGCCGATCCGCCAGCATTCGGCCGACGTCGAGACCTTCGTCAGCGAAACCATCAAGCGGGTCAACAACGCCAACGACGACAACGCCAAGCTGTTGCTGGCCGGCGACAACTCGCCGATGAAGAAAGCCCAGGTCATCGACCTGCTGCTGTCCATCGCCCACGTGCCGATGGAAAAGGTCCACACCATCCGCCTGGTCGCCGACACTCCGCAAAACCCCGAGCTGTGGCTGCGCAGCTTCAACGGCAACGACTGGCTGTACTTCAACCCGGAGACCGGCGAGCAGGGCCTGCCCAGCGACCGCCTGCTGTGGTGGACCGGTGACGACAACCTGATCAGCGTCGATGGCGGCAAGAAGGCCACCGTCACCTTCAGCATGAACAACAGCGAGATGAACGCCATCCGCCTGGCCAAGCTGACCGACGAGAACACCGACGCCGACTTCCTCGAGTACTCGCTGTACGGCCTGCCGCTGCAGACCCAGCAGACCTTCATGATCATGGTGATGATCCCGATCGGCGTGCTGGTGATCCTGGTGCTGCGCAACCTGATCGGCATCCAGACCCTGGGCACCTTCACCCCGGTGCTGATCGCCCTGGCCTTCCGCGAGACGCAACTGGGCTTCGGCATCATCCTGTTCACGGTGATCACCGCGCTGGGCCTGTCGCTGCGCTCGTACCTGGAACACCTCAAGCTGCAGATGCTGCCGCGCCTGTCGGTGGTGCTGACCTTCGTCGTGGTGCTGATCGCCGCCATCAGCCTGTTCAGCCACAAGCTGGGCCTGGAACGCGGCCTGTCGGTGGCGCTGTTCCCGATGGTGATCCTGACCATGACCATCGAACGCCTGTCGATCACCTGGGAAGAGCGTGGCGGCGGCCATGCCATGAAGGTGGCCATCGGTACCCTGTTCGCCGCGTCCATCGCGCACCTGCTGATGACCGTGCCCGAGGCGGTGTATTTCGTCTTCACCTTCCCGGCGGTACTGCTGATCCTGGTGGGCTTCATGCTGGCGATGGGTCGCTACCGCGGCTACCGCCTGACCGAGCTCGTTCGTTTCAAGGCTTTCGTGAAGGCTGACGCCTGATGTTCGGACTGATCAAGACCTGGAAGGCCCTGGAAGCCCGGGGCATCATGGGTATCAACCGGCGCAACGCGGACTACGTCCTGAAGTACAACAAGCGCCATTTGTACCCGATCGTCGACGACAAGATCATCACCAAGGAGCGCGCCCTGGCGGCCGGCATCCATGTGCCGGAGATGTACGGCATCATCGAGACCGAGAAGCAGATCGAGAAGCTCGACCAGATCATCGGCGGGCGCAACGACTTCGTCATCAAGCCGGCCCAGGGCGCCGGCGGCGATGGCATCCTGGTCATCGCCGACCGCTTCGAGGACCGCTACCGCACGGTCTCGGGCAAGATCATCAGCCATGAGGAGATCGAGCACCAGATCTCCAGCATCCTCACCGGCCTGTACTCGCTGGGCGGGCACCGCGACCGCGCGCTGATCGAGTACCGGGTCACCCCGGACCAGATCTTCAAGAGCATCAGCTACGAAGGCGTGCCGGACATCCGCATCATCGTGCTGATGGGCTACCCAGTGATGGCCATGCTGCGCCTGCCAACCCGCCAGTCCGGCGGCAAGGCCAACCTGCACCAGGGCGCCATCGGCGTGGGCGTGGACCTGGCCACCGGCCTGACCCTGCGCGGCACCTGGCTGAACAAGATCATCAGCAAGCACCCGGACACCACCAACGCGGTGGACGGCGTGCAGCTGCCGAACTGGGACGGCTTCATGAAGCTCGCCGCCAGCTGCTACGAGCTGTGCGGCCTGGGCTACATCGGCGTGGACATGGTCCTGGACCAGGACAAGGGGCCGTTGATCCTCGAGCTCAACGCCCGTCCGGGCCTGAACATCCAGATCGCCAACGACTGCGGCCTGACCCAGCGCACCCACGCCATCGAGGCGCACATCGAAGCGCTGGCAAAGGAAGGCCGCAGCGAGGATGCCGAGCAACGGGTGAAGGTCTCGCAAGGCCTGTTCGGGCACGTCAATCCGCTGTAGCCCAGGCCCTGTGCAATCCCTGTAGGAGCGGCCTTGTGTCGCGAAAGGGCCGCAATGCGGCCCCAGGATTTCAGCGTTGATGCAAAGATCGCCGGGGCTGCCTTGCAGCCCTATCGCGACACAAGGCCGCTCCTACAGGGGGATTGCGCAGATCCGGATGGCGAATGTCGTTGCCAGCGCTAGGCGCATTTCCTACACAGGTCTACAATCGCCCTCCTCGCTTGTTCATCGCCGTCCATTCTGATGCCGACCTGTACGCTCCACCCCCTGCCCTACCAGCCCGACCCTGCCATCTATTTCGCACGCATGCGCGCGGCGCCCGGCGCGATCCTGCTCGACAGCGCCCGCCCCCGTGCCGAGCGCGGTCGCTATGACCTGCTCAGCGCCTGGCCATTGCAGCAGTTACAGGCAAAGGCGGCAGAGGATGGTCGAGCCTACCTGCAACGCCTGCGCCAGGCCCTGGCCGAGCTGGGCCAGGCGCAACTGCCGGCAGGCGTGGAACTGCCCTTCGCTGGCGGCTTGATCGGCTACCTGAGCTACGATTTCGGCCGCCGTCTCGAACAACTGCCGACCCTGGCCGTCGATGACCTGGGCCTGCCCGACGCCCACCTCGGCCTGTACGCCTGGGCCCTGGTGTCCGATCACCAGCTGCGCACCAGCCAACTGGTGTTCCACCCACGCCTGGCGCCGACCGAGCGCCAGCGCCTGGTCGAGCTGTTCGAAACCGACAGCGCCACCGAGCCCGGCGATTTCCGGCTGCTGGCAGCGATGGCCGGCGACCTGTCCGCCGCCCAGTACCGCAGCGCGTTCGACCAGGTGCAGCGCTACATCCAGGCCGGTGACTGCTACCAGATCAACCTGACCCAACGCTTGCGCGCTCCCTGCCAGGGTGACCCCTGGCGCGCCTACCAGGCCTTGCGCGCGGCCTGCCCGACACCGTTCTCCGGCTACCAGCAACTGGAGGACGGCAGCGCCATACTGAGTTTTTCCCCGGAACGCTTCATCCGCGTCAGCCAGGGCGAGGTCGAGACCCGCCCGATCAAGGGCACCCGCCCACGAGCCGCCGACCCGGCCGAGGACGCCCGCAACGCCGCCGAGCTGCTGGCAAGCCCCAAGGACCGCGCGGAAAACCTGATGATCGTCGACCTGCTGCGCAACGACATCGGCCGTACCTGCGAGATCGGTTCGGTGAAGGTACCGGAGCTGTTCAGCCTGGAAAGCTACCCCAATGTCCACCACCTGGTCAGCAGCGTCACCGGTCGCCTGGGCGCAGGCCGCGACGCCCTGGAGCTGATTGCCGGCAGCTTCCCCGGCGGTTCGATCACCGGCGCGCCGAAGATCCGCGCCATGGCGATCATCGACGAGCTGGAACCGACGCGCCGGGCGCTGTATTGCGGCTCGCTGCTGTACCTGGACGTGCGCGGCGAAATGGACAGCTCGATCGCCATTCGCAGCCTGCTGGTCAAGGATGGCCAGGTCAGCTGCTGGGGCGGCGGCGCGGTGGTGGCCGATTCGGATTGGCAGGCCGAGTACGAGGAATCGATCGCCAAGGTGCGGGTGCTGATGGAAACACTGCAGGCGCTTTGAGCACGTGGCAGCGGGCTTGCCCGGCGATCGCCAGGCATCTGCCCCGCCATTTTTTGTTACCATCTGAGCACTACGAGCGCTCAGCGCCACTCACCCGATGGAAACCGCCTGATGAGCCAACCCTTCGACGTCGCCGCCCTGGCCGCGACCTATGCCAGCAAGTCCCCGCAGGAGATCCTCAAGCTCGCCTTCGAGCACTTCGGCGACGACCTGTGGATCTCCTTCAGCGGCGCCGAGGACGTGGTGCTGGTGGACATGGCCTGGAAGCTTAACAAGCAGGTCAAGGTGTTCAGCCTCGATACCGGGCGCCTGCACCCTGAAACCTACCGTTTCATCGATCAGGTGCGCGAGCAGTACAACCTGCCGATCGAGATCCTCAGCCCGGATCGCGACAAGCTCGACCCCTTCGTCAAGGAAAAAGGCCTGTTCAGTTTCTACAAGGACGGCCACGGCGAGTGCTGCGGCATCCGCAAGATCGAGCCGCTGCGGCGCAAGCTGGCCACCGTCAGTGCCTGGGCCACCGGCCAGCGCCGCGACCAGAGCCCCGGCACCCGCAGCCAGGTGGCGGCGCTGGAAGTTGACAGTGCCTTCTCCACTGCGCAGCGCACCCTGTACAAGTTCAACCCGCTGGCGCAGATGACCAGCGAGGAAGTCTGGGGTTATATCCGCATGCTCGAGCTGCCCTACAACAGCCTGCATGAGCGCGGCTTCATCAGCATTGGCTGCGAGCCGTGCACCCGCCCGGTGCTGCCGAACCAGCACGAGCGCGAAGGGCGTTGGTGGTGGGAAGAGTCGACCCAGAAGGAATGCGGGCTGCACGCCGGCAACCTGATCAGCAAGGCTTGAAATAGCTGGGGCCGCTGCGCGCCCCATCGCCACAACAAGGCCGCCCCTACAGGGGATCACGTTTCCCCGTAGGAGCGGCCTTGTGTCGCGAAAGGGCCGCAAAGCGGCCCCAGCCATTTCAGATCAATGCACCGGCAGCTCGACCCCCTCGAACAACTCTTCGAGTTCCTGCTTGTTATGACACTGGATGGCCTTGGCCATCACCTCGCGGGTCAGGTGCGGGGCGAACTTCTCGATGAAGTCGCACATGAAGCCACGCAGGAAGGTGCCGCGACGGAAGCCGATCTTGGTGATGCTGGCTTCGAACAGCTCACTGGCATCCAGGCACACCAGGTCGCTGTCGAGTTTCGGATCGACCGCCATCTTGGCCACGATACCCACGCCCAGGCCCAGGCGCACATAAGTCTTGATCACGTCCGCGTCGGCGGCAGTGAACACCACCTTCGGCGTCAGGCCGCGGTGATTGAAGGCTTCGTCGAGCTTGGAACGCCCCGTGAAGCCGAACACGTAGGTCACGATCGGGTAGTCGGCCACAGCCTCGAGGGTCAGCTTCGGCAGCTTGGTCAGCGGATGGCCCTGGGGCACCACCACGCAGCGATTCCACTTGTAGCACGGCATCATGATCAGGTCGCCGAACAGCTCCAGCGCTTCGGTGGCGATGGCGAAATCGACCGTGCCATCGGCGGCCATCTCGGCGATCTGCATCGGCGAGCCCTGGTGCATGTGCAGGGCGACTTCCGGGTATTGCTTGATGAAGCCGCTGATCACCGGCGGCAACGCGTAGCGCGCCTGGGTGTGGGTGGTGGCGATCGACAGGGTGCCTTTCTTCTCGTTGGAGAATTCCTGGGCGATCTGCTTGATGCTTTCGACCTTGCGCAGGATTTCGCCAGCAGTGTTGATGATACGCTCGCCGGCCGGGGTGACGCGGGTCAGGTGCTTGCCGCTGCGCGCGAAGACTTCGACACCCAGCTCGTCCTCGAGCAGGCGAATCTGCTTGCTGATCCCCGGCTGGGAGGTGTACAGGCTCTGCGCCGTCGCGGAAACGTTGAGGTCATGGTGCGCCACTTCCCAGATGTAGCGCAGTTGCTGAAGCTTCATAGAAATCCCTCAAAGACGGTAGGTCACCGGCGCGCCGGCAGCGACGAGTTATAACTATATTAGTGGCTCAGGCAATAAATCTAGAACTATTTTGTTACGATCGCCGTAAAAAGACCTACCGCCAAATTCACGTTTTCCTACGCCCAAGGTGCTGCGCCAGCGGCACCATATACACCGGCACCGTCGACAGTTGCAGCAGCCGCACGGCGGTTCGGCCAATCGGCACATCCACCCCGGCACCTGCGCTGTGGCTGCCGAAGATGAGCAAATCGACTGCCAGGCGCTGGGCCTGTTCGAGTATCACCTGGGCCGGATCGCCCTGGCGCACACGCACCGCGCGGATCAACGCCAAGTCGGCGGCTTCGCCCAGTTCGTCGCGAAAACTCTCCAGCACCCGCTGCTCGATATTGGCCATCACCGTGTTGACGCCTTCGCCATGGAGGGTGTCCAGGGTCTGCTCGTCGAGGTAGCTCTGCAGCAGGGATTCGGCGAACTGGCCCATGGGCTCGACGGCATGGATCACATACAGCTCTGCATTGAAGCTGCGCGCCAGGGCCAAGGCATGTTGCAGCACGAAAGGCGCGTATACGCCGAGGTCAGTGGCGTAGAGCATGGAACGGATCATTCGACCTCCTCGACTGCCGCAGCGGCAGAGCAAGCTTGAGCTTAGCAGTGCCAGGGGCAGCCGTTTTGCCGTCCGGCGCACTGGCGCCGCGGGCTGCGCCGGGGTCAGCGCGGGCGGTTGTGCCGGTCGATGAAGGCCAGTGCCTGGTGCAACGCCTCCATGCGCGGCAAGCTGCAACCGGCCGCCCGCGCCCGGGCCAGCGGCTCGGCATAAATGGCCTGCAGCTCCAACGGACGCTGCTGCACATGGTCGTGGTGCATGCTCGGCCAGTAGTCCGGCATCTGCTCGGTGACCCGGAACAGGTGCTCGGCATACCCCGCCGGCAACAGCTGGCCACAGGCACGGGCGGCCTCCACCACTTCAGCCATCAGCGCCTGGATCAGCACACGGCTGTCAGGGTCCGCCATCAACGCCGTGGTGCTGGCCTGCAGCAGCACCGACAGGCCGTTGTAAGGCACGTTCCACACCAGTTTTTGCCAACGCGCCTGGTCGAGGTTGGCCATCGCCTGGGAGTCGATGCCGGCGGCGCGGAACAACCCGGCCCCCTCCTCGACCAGCGCAGCGCCGCCGTCTGCGGCCGGGCCGCTGTGATAACCGAGGTTGACTGCGCCCAAGGCCTGGTGGCGGATCATCCCAGGGCCTTCGCGGTTGACACAGATGAAGCACAGACCGCCCAGCAGGTGCAGGTCTGCGGGCAGCGCCGGGCGCAACTGCTCCTCGACCCCCAGGCCGTTCTGCAACAGCACCACCCGCGCTTGCGGGGCGGCCGCCTGCTCGATCAGCGGCGCCAGCTCGGCATTGCTGGTGGTTTTGGCTCCGACCAGCAACCAGTCGCAGGGCGGCATGTCGGCGGCATTGGCATAGGCTTGCACCCGCTGATGCACAAGACCATGCAGCGCACTGTCGAGGCTCAGGCCCTGCTCACGGACCACACCGTATTCGCTGCGCAACAGGAAATGCACGTCGAAGCCGGCCCGGGCCAGCATCAACCCATAAAAGCCGCCAATGGCGCCGCTGCCGATAATGCCGATGCGAATGTTGCCTGGGTGCATTGCCGTGCTCCTGCCCTGAGTTGTTGTTATCTGGCGATTTTTAGCACGCCCACCGGCGATCCTGCGACCCTGGCAGGCAAAAACCCCGTGTCGACGGGCCCCAGCCCATTGTCGCGCCCCCGCTAACGCGCTAAGGTTCGGCCCTCCCCGCTGCGAACATTCTGCTGCTGGGCCGCACGGGGATTGCTGGCGGCCGGCACCCGTGACCTGACGAGTAACACGATGGCTGATTTACCGATCGATGACCTTAACGTTGCCTCCAACGAGACTTTGATCACCCCTGATCAGCTCAAGAAGGAAATCCCTCTCAGCGCCAAGGCCCTGCAGACCGTGACTGCCGGCCGCGAAGTGGTGCGCAACATTCTCGACGGCAAGGATCACCGCCTGTTCGTGGTGGTCGGCCCCTGCTCGATCCACGACATCAAGGCTGCCCACGAGTATGCCGAGCGCCTGAAGGTGTTGGCCGAGGAAGTTTCCGATACCCTGTACCTGGTCATGCGCGTGTATTTCGAGAAGCCGCGTACCACTGTCGGCTGGAAAGGCCTGATCAACGACCCGTACCTGGATGACTCGTTCAAGATCCAGGATGGCCTGCACATTGGCCGCCAGTTGCTGCTGGACCTGGCCGAAAAGGGCCTGCCCACCGCCACCGAGGCCCTCGACCCGATCTCCCCGCAGTACCTGCAGGATTTGATCAGCTGGTCGGCCATCGGCGCGCGCACCACCGAATCGCAGACCCACCGCGAGATGGCCTCGGGCCTGTCCTCGGCGGTCGGGTTCAAGAACGGCACCGACGGCGGCCTGACCGTGGCGATCAACGCCCTGCAGTCGGTGTCCAAGCCGCACCGTTTCCTGGGCATCAACCAGGAAGGCGGCGTGTCCATCGTCACCACCAAGGGCAACGCCTATGGCCACGTGGTGCTGCGCGGCGGCAACGGCAAGCCCAACTATGACTCGGTCAGTGTCGCCCTGTGCGAACAGGACCTGGCCAAGGCCAAGATCAAGCCCAACATCATGGTCGACTGCAGCCACGCCAACTCCAACAAGGACCCGGCCCTGCAACCGCTGGTGATGGAGAACGTGGCCAACCAGATCCTCGAAGGCAACCAGTCGATCATCGGCCTGATGGTCGAAAGCCACCTGAACTGGGGCTGCCAGGCCATTCCGAAGAACCTCGACGAACTGCAATACGGGGTCTCGGTGACCGACGCCTGTATCGACTGGGCGGCAACCGAAAAAACCCTGCGCAGCATGCACGCCAAACTCAAGGACGTGCTGCCCAAGCGCCAGCGTGGCTGACACTTGCGCAAACGAAAACGCCGGGCACTGCCCGGCGTTTTCACGTGTGCGTCCCGTTCAGGCCTTGCTTGAATGGCGCTGCTGGCGCTCCATGTAGCGTTCTACATAGGAACACGACGGAATTACCGTGTAGCCCATCTGCTCAGCGTATTCCAGGGCCTTCTCGGTCAGTGCGGCGGCGATCCCGCGGCCACGCAGGGCGTTGGGCACGAAGGTGCGGTAGATGTCCAGCGTCTGCTTGCCCAGGTCCATGTACGTCAGGTAAGCCCGGTGACCGTCCACGGTGGTCTCGAACTGATGACCGGCCTGGTCATGGTGGATGGTCAGCGTGTCGCTCATCACTACTCCTCGCAGGTCTGCTCTACAGACCTTTACCCTTGTGGTTATTCGGCGCAGCAATCCCTACACCACCCTAGCCCGTTGGACAGCAGCCCGACCTCGATCGTTCTGCCGCCCTGTGGCACCTCCAAATAGTAGGCGTCACCGGCGTGATTGCTCAAGCAACCTGGGTAAAAAAGCCGCAACGGGGTTTACCGACCCCGGCTTGGCCTTGCAAGAGCCGCTGAATGTTCTTTGGTCTAAGACGCTGAGCGACCTATAAAGTCACCCTTAGTTCAACAAAAAAGTTCCCGTACTACAGAAGCTTGCGCGCCCTGCCAGGTTTTTTCACACTTTCTTTACAAACCCCGTCGCCGTCACCGTCTTGCAGCATTTTTTTTGCAGTTCTTGCGTTCAGTCAGTTTACTTACTACAAGTAATGGGTACTATGTACGCCGGCCAGTTTCTCTTTTCCGAGAGATGGCTCTTTAATTGAAAGTCCTTGAAGGGGAACACGATGAACAACGTTCTGAAATTCTCTGCTCTGGCTCTGGCCGCAGTTCTGGCTACCGGTTGCAGCAGCGTATCCAAAGAAACCGAAGCTCGCCTGACTGCTACCGAAGACGCAGCAGCTCGCGCCCAGGCCCGTGCAGACGAAGCCTACCGCAAAGCTGACGACGCTCTGGCAGCTGCTCAGAAGGCTCAGCAGACCGCTGACGAAGCCAACGAGCGCGCTCTGCGTATGCTGGACAAAGCCAGCCGCAAGTAATAATCCTCACGGATTGTTATGGAGCCGACCCACTTGTGGGTCGGCTTTTTTATTGCCCGCGCACAGGCCGACCGGCACAAACGAAAAGGCCCGCACTGCGGCGGGCCTTGGGCAAGTAGCGAATCGCTTACTGCAGTTCGGGCGGAATGCTCGACACCATCGGCGCACTGCCCCCCGCCACCGGCACGGCGATTTCCACCGGCATGCCATCTTCGGCGGCAACTACATCGCGGACCATGTCCCAGTTCATGCGCAAGTTGTTGGCCAGGTCTTCACGCTTGAGCAAGGCATTGATTACCGCGGTGTGCTTGTCGACCACCGACGGGTTGCCATGGTCGTCCAGCGGCGTGTGTGCCTCGAGGTATACCTTGCCGCCACTGATGCCGAACTTGTAGGGCTCGTTGATGATGCGCACCGGGGTACCGACCGGCACCATCTTCGACAGTTCCAGCACGTTGTTGTTGAGCATGCGGAAGCAACCATGGCTGGTGCGCATGCCGATGCCGAACTTCTTGTTGGAGCCGTGGATCAGGTAGCCCGGCACGCCCAGGGTGAACTTGAACGGCCCCAGCGGGTTGTCCGGACCCGCCGGCACCACGCTCGGCAGGATGTCGCCGTCGGCGGCGTGCTCGGCGCGGATCGAGGCCGGCGGGGTCCAGGTCGGGTTCGGCGTCTTGGCGGTGATCTTGGTGTTGGCGATCGGCGAGCCCCAGCCTTCACGGCCAATCCCCAGTGGGAAGGTGTACACCACGCCCTGGCCTTTCGGGTAGTAGTACAGGCGGTACTCGGCCAGGTTGATGACCACGCCGTCGCGCGGACCTGGCGGCAGGATGTAGCGGGTCGGCAGGATGACCTCGGTGCCGGCGCCCGGCAACCAGGGATCGACCCCCGGGTTGGCGGCGATCATCTCGAGGTAGCCGAGGTCGTTGGCGGTACCGATGTCGGCGAAGGTGTCTTCGTACTTGGCCTTGATCACCTGAACCTGGCCGACCACGTCCTCACCGGGAGGCGGCAACGGCAGTTCCAGCGCAACAGCGGGGCCGGCGGCCAACAGGGCGGCCAGCGAGAGGCTACGGGTGACGGCAGGAAAGCGCGGCAACATCCGGTAAATCCTTCGAAAGGTCAGTCAAGGGAATCGATTGTACACCCGCGCCGATACAAGCGGGAGGCATCGGCCGGCGGCAAGGGTTTCAGATGATGAAAGGCACTCAGAGTTCCGGCCACACCGGGCGCATGCCACGACGCTGGGCATCGAGGATCGCCCGGCACAGCGGGCACAGGCGCTCGTCGCGGTAGATCGCCCGCTCCACCCCAGACCAGCGCGGCTGCGCCGGCAGCAGGCCGCCGCACAGGGTACGATCGACAGGCACGCCCAGTTCGAGCTGGCGGGCGGCAAGATGGATTCGGACTTCCTGGCAGGCAAACAGGTCGAGCTGCTCATCGGGCTCGATCAGTTGGTAGGCAAACAAGGACCAGGCGGGGCGGGGCATCGGGGGCACTCGAAACGGGGGGCGCAACATTAGCCGAAAGCGGCCCCCGATAAAAGCGTCACAGCAAGGGTTTTATCGCCGGCCAGGCATTTTCCAGCAGCCGCTGCTGGGCGCCTGCCGCCGGGTGGATGCCATCGGCTTGCATCAACGCCGGCACGCCACCTACGCCTTCGAGGAAGAACGGCACCAGGGGCACCTGCTTGTCGACCGCCAACTGCTCATAGACCCGGGCGAATGCCGTGGTGTAGCGCACGCCGTAATTCGGTGGCAGACGCATGCCCAGCAGCAGCACCTTGGCCCCAGCCTGGCGGGACTGGTCGATCATCGCGGCAAGATTCTGTTGCAATTGTTGTGGCGGCTGCCCACGCAGGCCATCGTTGCCGCCAAGCTCCAGCACCACCAGGTCCGGTTTGTGCGCCGCAAGCAGCGCCGGCAGCCGCGCCTGGCCGCCTGCGCTGGTGTCGCCGCTGATCGAGGCATTGACCACCTGGTCGTCGAAACCCTCCTTCTTCAACTGCTGTTGCAGCAGGCTGACCCAGCCCTGGCGGGTATCCAGGCCAAAACCGGCGCTGATACTATCGCCGACGACCAGCAATGTTCCCGCCGCCGCGCCCTGGGCCAGGCAACACAGGGCCAGACCGGCACTCAACCACCACATTCGCATCGGATTCTCCATGGGCCCCAGCATTCTCGTTGCGCAGAACCTTAGCAAAGTGGTCCCCAGCGCGGAAGGCGACCTGACCATCCTCCACGCCCTGTCGCTCGACCTGGCCCAAGGCGACAGCCTGGCCATCGTCGGCGCCTCCGGCTCCGGCAAGTCGACCCTGCTCGGCCTGCTCGCCGGCCTCGACCGCCCCAGCGCCGGCCAGGTGCTGCTGGCCGGCCATGACCTTGGCCCGCTGGATGAAGACCAACGCGCGCGGGTGCGCGCCGAGCATGTCGGTTTCGTGTTCCAGTCGTTCCAGCTGCTCGACAGCCTCAACGCCCTGGAGAACGTCATGCTGCCGCTGGAGCTGGACGGCCGCCGCGATGCCCGCGAGCACGCCCGCGACCTGCTCGAGCGCGTCGGCCTGGGCAAGCGCCTGAGCCATACGCCACGCCAGCTTTCCGGCGGCGAGCAGCAACGGGTGGCGATTGCCCGGGCGTTCGCCGCGCAACCGGCGGTGCTGTTCGCCGACGAGCCCACCGGCAACCTCGACAGCCACACCGGCGAGCGCATCAGCGACCTCTTGTTCGAACTCAACCAGGAGCGCGGCACCACCCTGGTGCTGGTAACCCACGACGAACGCCTGGCCAAGCGCTGCCGGCGCCAGATCCGCTTGGATGCCGGCCGCCTGGTGGCGCCCCTGGAGCCCTGATGACCCGCCTGTCCTTCTGGCGCCTGTGCGCCCTGTCGCTGCGCCAGTTGCTGCGCGACGCCCGTGCCAGCGAGGTGCGGGTGCTGTTCTTCGCCTTGCTGGTGGCGGTGGCGGCCAGCACCGCCATTGGCTACTTCGGCGCCCGCCTCAATGGCGCCATGCAGTTGCGCGCCAGCGAGTTCCTCGGCGCCGACCTGGTACTGCAAGGCAGTGCCCCGGCCAGCGAGCAGCAGGTCGCCAGCGGCACGGCCCTGGGCCTGGGGCACGCGCGAGTGGTCGAGTTCACCAGCGTGGTCGGCGGCGACAACGGTATCCAACTGTCGAGCATCAAGGCCGCCGACCCGGCCTACCCACTGCGCGGTCAACTGCGCAGTGCGCCAGCGCCTTATGGCGAGGAGCGCCCCGGCGGCGGCCCGGCCCCTGGCGAGGCCTGGGTCGAGCCCCGCCTGCTGGCAGCGCTGGGCCTGGCCATCGGCGACAGCATCGAGGTCGGGATGAAAACCCTGCGCATGAGCCGGGTGCTCACCTACGAACCCGACCGTGCCGGCAACTTCTACAGCCTGACGCCCCGGGTGCTGATGAATATCAGCGACCTGCAGGCCACGGGTGTCGTCCAGCCCGGCAGCCGGGTCAGCTACCGCGACTTGTGGCGCGGCAATATGGACGCCTTGGCCCAGTACCGACAAAGCACCGAACAAACCCTGGCCGCCAACCAGCGCCTGCTCGATACCCGTGACGGCAACCGCCAGATCGGCGGCGCCCTGGGCAAGGCCGAGCGCTACCTGAACCTGGCCAGCCTGGTGGCCGTGCTGCTGGCGGGGGTCGCCGTGGCCCTGTCGGCCAGCCGCTATGCCGCTCGCCGCCTGGATGCCAGCGCGTTGCTGCGCTGCCTGGGGTTGTCGCGCCACCAGGCCCTGGGCCTGTACAGCCTGCAACTGGCCGCGCTGGGCCTGGTGGCAGCCCTGGCGGGCGCCCTGCTCGGCTGGCTGGCGCAGCTGGGGCTGTTCCACCTGCTCGCCGGCCTGCTCCCCAGCCAGGTGCCAGCGGGCGGCTTGGTCCCGGCGTTGGCCGGCATCGGCACCGGCTTGGTGGCGCTGGTCGGCTTCGCCCTGCCGCCACTGGCCGCCCTGGGGCGGGTGCCGCCGCTGCGGGTGCTGCGCCGCGACCTGCTGCCGTTGCCGCCAAGCAGCTGGCTGGTATACGGCGCTGCCCTGCTCGCCCTGGGCCTGATCATGTGGCGGCTGAGCCTCGACCTGCTGCTGACCTTCGCCCTGCTCGGTGGCGGCCTGCTCGCCGCGCTGCTGCTTGGCGGCCTGTTGCTGCTCGGCTTGCGCAGCCTGCGCCGCCTGCTCGCCGGCGCGCCCCTGGCCTGGCGCCTGGGCCTTGGGCAGTTGCTGCGCCACCCCCTGGCCGCCGCGGGCCAGGCCCTGGCCTTCGGCCTGATTCTGCTGGCCATGGGCCTGGTCGCCCTGCTGCGCGCCGAGTTGCTCGACACCTGGCAGGCGCAGCTACCCAAGGACGCGCCGAACCACTTCGCCCTGAACATCCTGGCCGACGACCGCCAGCCGTTCGCCGAGCGCCTGGCGCAGATCAACGCGAGCTCGGCACCGCTGTACCCGGTGATCCCCGGCCGCCTGACCCATATCAACGAGCAACCGGTGCGCCAACGGGTCAGCAAGGAGTCGACCGGCGAGCGCGCCGTGCAGCGCGACCTCAGCCTGACCTGGGCTGCCGAGCTGCCCCAGGGCAATGCCTTGAGCGCGGGCGACTGGTGGCAACAGGCACCCGACGCCGAGCGCATGCCCGGCGTATCGGTGGAGGCCGAGCTGGCCCAGAGCCTGAACCTGCAGCTGGGTGACCTGCTGACCTTCGACATCGGCGGCCAGCAGCGCCAAGCGCGGGTCAGCAGCCTGCGCACGGTGCACTGGGACAGCTTCCAGCCGAACTTCTACATGATCTTCCAACCCGGCACCCTGCAGGGGTTGCCGACCACCTACCTGACCAGCTTCTACCTGGCGCCGGGCCACGACCAGCAGGTGGTCGCGCTGTCGCGGGCCTTCCCGGCGGTGACCATCCTGCAGGTAGATGCCTTGCTCGGGCAGTTGCGCAGCATCCTCGCCCAGGTGACGCTGGCGGTGGAGTACGTGCTGTTGTTCGTGCTGGCGGCCGGAATGGCGGTGCTGTTCGCCGGCCTGCAGGCGACACTCGACGAACGCATTCGCCAAGGCGCCCTGCTGCGTGCGCTGGGGGCGGCGCGGCCGCTGCTGGCCAAGGCGCGGCGCATCGAGTTCGGCCTGCTGGGCGCGCTGAGCGGGGTGCTGGCGGCGCTGGGCTGCGAGCTGATCACCTGGGCGCTGTACCGCTATGCGTTCGACCTGCACTGGGCGCCGCATCCATGGTTGCTGATGCTGCCAGTGGCCGGCGCGATGCTGGTCGGCGGGGCTGGGGTGGTGGGGACGCGGCGGGCCCTGAATGCCAGCCCGCTGGCGGTGTTGCGTGAGGGTTGAAAATGAAACTTTACGCAGTGATCGGGGCTAACGCCTTCTCCTGTAGGAGCGGCCTCGAGTTCTGCGCCAGCTAGAGGTTGTAGCGGATGCTGTTCACATACCAGGTCGCCTCACCCGTGGGGGTGTGCACCACCACCTCGTCGCCCTCCCCCTTCTTGAGCAGCGCCCGGGCCATGGGCGAGTCGATGGAGATATAGTCGTTGCGCCCATGAATCTCGTCGTAGCCGACGATGCGAAACGTCAGCTGCTCGCCGTCGTCGTTTTCGATCTCCACCCAGGCGCCGAAGAACACCTTGCCTTCCTGCTGCGGTGAATACTCGACCACCTTGACGTCTTCCAGGCGCTTGCGCAGGTAGCGCACGCGACGATCGATCTCGCGCAGCAGCTTCTTGTTGTACTGGTAGTCGGCGTTCTCGCTGCGGTCCCCCAGCGAGGCCGCCCAGGCGACTTTCTGGGTGATCTCCGGGCGATAGACCCGCCACAGATGGTCTAGCTCCTGCTTCAGGGCCTGATGACCTGCCGTGGTGATGATATTGGTGCTCAACGCCTGTCTCCTCAGTGCCTCGATGGGCGCCGAGCGCCCTGCGAATGACCGAGCTTAACGAAAAACGATCTGCGGCGACACGGCCTCAACGACGGGTGATCAGGCCCTGACGGGCGATACGGGTCAACTGGCCGATGACTTCGGCGGCATCCTCGGCCTCGGGGGCCTGGATCACCGCGAGGTCGAAACGATCGTTGGCGTACTGGCCGAGCCGTTCGCAATCATCGGCGAACTGGATAAGAAAGGCACAGGCCTGGCCCTTGCGTCGGGAGAAACCATCGAGGTTGCGCAAAAGCGTGGGTTGATGCTGGCCGCCGAGCAGGATGCGCGGGGTTCGGGAAGCCTGGTTCTTGGCCAGGGGGGTCAAGCAGACACTGGTACGTGGGCAACTCATGGAGTCTCTCTCCGCCTCGCTGATCCCGCTGGGCAGCGGTGGGAGGCGTCACCGAACCAGCGCTTTAGCGGTATTTCGGAGAGCGCCGCGAGAGGGGCTTCTCCTGCGCCCCGCAAGTAGCTGTTTAAATCGGCGCAGTCGGTATGCTAGAGCAGATTAGCCGCAAGCTGCAAGCCCCAAGCTCAAAGCCAGTGGCTTGCGCCGTGCAGCCCTATCAGCGGGCAATCAAGCGGTCGAGAGAGAAACGACCGGCACCTTCGATCAGCACCGCGACACTACCGGCCAGCAGCGCCAGGGCGAACTCATAGCCATTGTTGGACATGAACAGCCCATTATTGATGTGCACCGAGAAGATCGCCACCACCAGGGTCACCGCCAGCGCCAGCGCCGCCGGGCGGGCCAAGAGGCCGATCACCAGGGCCAGGCCGCCGAAGAACTCGGCGCTGCCGGACAGCAAGGCCATCAGGTAGCCCGGCGCCAGGCCGATGCTTTCCATCCACTGGCCGGTGCCTTCCAGGCCATAGCCCCCGAACAGGCCGAACAGTTTCTGCGCGCCGTGGGCCATGAAGATGACGCCGACCAGGATGCGTACGACGCTCAGGCCATAACCGGCGCGGGTGGCGAACAGGGCTTTGAGGGAGTGGTTCATGATCTTTTGCTTCCTTGGGTATGAGCAGGTGTGGGTTGGATGAGCGCCATCTTAATCAATTAAACGAATAAGAAAATCGCAATTATCGTGTTAAACCAATCGATAAATTAGATTTAACTAGCGCTTGGCCACTCGCTCCAGGGAAGCCCGCTCGCGGTTGAACGCGAGGTAGTACTTGTTGACGCTATTGACGAAGTTCACCGGCCCCATGCCCACCTGCTCCATGGCGACGCGCTCGGTCTGGAAGAACCACTGGTTGCCGTTGAGCCCGCGGCGACGGGCCTCGGCCCGCATGGCCTGGACCCGCTCGGGGCCGAGGTTGTAGGCCGCCAGGATGAACGCCATGCGTTCGCGCTCGTTGAGCTGCGCGCTGGCGAAGAACTTGCGGCGCAGCATCGCCAGGTAGCGGGCACTGGCCTGGACGTTGCCATCGACCGTGGCGGTATTGCTCACCCCGACCCGCTGCGCCGCCGACGGGGTGATCTGCATCAGGCCATGGGCGCCGCCGGTGCCGCGCGCCTTGGGGTCGAGGGTGGATTCCTTGAACGCCAGCGCCGCCAGGTTCAACCAGTCGAACTGCTGGTCGCCGCCGTGCTTTTGCAGCACCGGACGCAGTGCTTCGAGGCGCTGGCGGTCCTTGCGCGCCAACGGGTTGTGCACCCGGTACTGGCGCCGGTAGATGCGTTCGAAGGCGGCATCCTGGTTGTCCGGCGCCCGGTAACCGGCGAGAAAGCGATCCACCGCGGCCTGAAACATCGGCGCGTCCTGGCGCACGTACCAGCGCATGGCATCGGGCCGGGCCAGTTGCAGCTTGCTGTCCACCCGCAGCTTCGGCATCACCCGCGCCCAGCGCTGGGCGATCGGCCGCTCGACCACGGTCAACGGATAAATACCGGCCTGGACCATCTCCAGCACATCCTCCACCGCCAGCGTCGGGTCGACCCACTCGACCTTGATCGGCGGGCGCTTGCGCAGCGCCAATTGCTGGTTGATCACCTGGATCGCCGGCCCGGCGGCGCTGGCGCTGGTCAGGGCGATGGTGCGCCCGGACAGTTGCTCGACCCGGCTATAGCTGCGCCCGCCCTTGCGCCCGACCAGTTGCAACGGCACCCGGTCGACCACCGGCGCGCTGGCGTCGACGCCGCGCACCAGGCTTGGGTCGAGCAGTTCGCCGGGCGCGGCCAGGTCGCCCTCGCCGCGCTGCAGCGCCCCCAGCAACTGCTCCTTGGCTCGCGGGATGATCTTCAGGGCGATTTCCTGGCCATCGGCAACCCGTGCGTTGAGGTAATGCTCGAGGGCGCGCAGGCGGTAGTATTCGACCCCCACTGGCTCGCCCTTGACCTCGCCGGAGCTGTTACGGCTCTGGTTGACCAACACCCGCAATACCTTGCTGCTGCGGATCTGCGCCAGGTCACGGGCCTTGCCGGCCGGTACATGCTGCGGCGGCCCGGCCTGGCCGGCAGCCACCGGCACGGCCAGCGCCAGGCCGGACAACATCAGGACGGTCAGCAGGGTTCGCAGCATCGAGGAAGGCGTCCGAGGGCGGTTGGCAGGCACCATGCGCAGTGATCGATCCGTGATAAATGACCGCAAAAGACCACGGCAAACGGTTGAAGTTCTTGGGTTTTTCGCGAAATCCCGGTTTTTGCTATGCTGGCCGCCCCGCGGCACGAGGTAGCACCATGCAACTGATCGATATCGGCGTCAACCTGACCAACAGCAGTTTCCACGACCAGCAGGCGGCCGTCGTCGAGCGCGCCGTGCAGGCCGGCGTGGCCCAGATGGTCCTTACCGGCACCAGCCTTGAGGTCAGCGCCCAAGCCCTGGCGCTGTGCCAACGCCTGGACGAACCTGGCCAGCGCCTGTTCAGCACCGCCGGTGTCCACCCCCATGACGCCAGCCACTGGAACGCCAGCAGCGAGCGCCAGTTGCGCGAGCTGCTGGCCCAGCCGCGGGTCAAGGCCGTAGGCGAATGCGGGTTGGACTTCAACCGCGACTTCTCGCCCCGCCCCGAGCAGGAAAAAGCCCTGGAGGCGCAACTGGCGTTGGCCGCCGAACTGGGCCTGCCGGTGTTTCTCCATGAACGCGAGGCCAGCGAGCGCCTGCTGGCGATCCTCAAGGCCTACCGCGACCACCTGCCTGGCGCCGTGGTGCATTGCTTCACTGGCGAGCGCCAGGCGCTGTTCGCCTACCTCGACCTGGACCTGCACATCGGCATCACCGGCTGGATCTGCGACGAGCGCCGCGGCACCCACCTGCACCCACTGGTCGGCAACATCGCCGAAGGCCGCCTGATGCTCGAAAGCGACGCCCCCTACCTGCTGCCGCGCAGCCTGCGCCCCAAGCCCAAAAATGGCCGCAACGAACCGGCCTACCTCCCGCAGGTGCTGCGCGAGGTGGCCCTGCACCGTGGCGAGGACCCTGCGCACACCGCCGCCCACACCAGCGCCTGTGCCCGGGCGTTCTTCGGCCTGCCTGAGGTTTCTTGACACATATCAACGCCCCCTCTGGCCCTGGCAGGCACAATGATGGCACCTTGCCAATAATGTTTCCGCCAATTCAGAGAAGACCTACCATGGGTGCCTGGCTTAGCAATATTTCCCTGAAGTACAAGTTCTGGGCCGTCAATGCGGTGGCCTTCGTCACCACCTTGATGCTGGTGCTCTATGCCGTGTACCTGGAACAACAGGCCCGCGCCACCGGCGCCCAGGCGCAAGCCCAGGCCCAGGCCGAGCTGCTCGCCGCCTGGCCTGCCGGGCAGGCCCTGCCGACCCAGGCCAACCTGATCAGCTGGCGCAACGGCCAGACTCCGCAATTTGCCGGCGAACCCCTCGAAGCCCTGCGCGACGGCCAAGGCTGGGTCGAGCTGCCTGGCGCCTGGATACTGGGCGACAACCCGCTGCGCGGTGCTCAGGTGTTCCGCCAGGGCGACACGCACCTGGCGGTGGTGGCCCAGTCGCCAAGCCTGCGCCAGGTGTATTTCGACCGTTTCAGCAATTATGCGGTGTGCGTGCTGATCCTCATGCTGGCCATGCTCGGTGCCTCGCAACTGCTGATCCGCTTCCTGCTCAGCCAGCTCAACACCCTGAAGGACGTGATGCTGCACGTGGAGAAAACCGGCGACCTGTCGGCCCGCGTGCCGCTGGCCTGTGGCGACGAAGTCGGGCAGATGGCCGGCGCCTTCAACGCCATGCAGACCACCTACCACCGCGTGGTCAGCACCGTGGCCCGCACCGCCGGCCAGCTCGACTCCGGTGCCGCGCGCCTGGCCGGCAGCATGGATGAGGTGCGTCACGGCATGATCGGCCAGCAGAGCGAGACCGACCAGGCCGCCACCGCCATCAACGAAATGACCGCCACCGTGCACCATATCGCCCAGCATGCCGGTGCCACCCGAGACCTGTCACAAACCGCCGATACCCTCGCCGGCAGCGGCCAGGCCGTGGTCAGCCGGGTACAGGACTCGATCGCCGGGCTGTCCAGCGGCGTGCAGCAGACCGCCGAGATGATTCGCCAACTGGCCGATGACAGCCAGAAGATCAACGGCGTGGTCGGGGTGATCCACAGCATTGCCGAACAGACCAACCTGCTGGCCCTCAACGCTGCCATCGAGGCCGCCCGCGCCGGTGACCTGGGCCGCGGCTTCGCCGTGGTCGCCGACGAAGTGCGCAACCTGGCCAAGCGCGTGCAGACCTCCACCGACGAGATCACCACCATGGTCGCCGACCTGCAGGCCGGCACCCGCGACGCGGTGGACTTCATGCAGGAAAGCTCGTACAAGGCCGACGATTGCGTCAAGCAGGCGCGCGAGGCTCACGAAGCCCTGGCCGAGATCACCAGCGCCGTGGCGCAGATGCGCGAAAGCAATACCCAGATCGCCGTCGCCGCCGAGCAGCAGAGCCAGGTGGCCGAAGAGATGAACCGCGCCGTGGTGAGCATCCGTGACGTCACCGAGCAAACCGTGCAACAGACCGTCGGCTCGGCCACCACCAGCAACGAGCTGGCGACCCTGGCCGGCGAGCTGAACAAGGCCATCGGCCAACTCAAACTCTGAGCCCGCGCGGCTATGGCGACCATAGCCAGCCTCGATTGGCCCCCTTCCGGGGGCCGCACTAAGCTTTGGACATGTCTGTGAGGAACTGTCCATGAGCAAACGACTGCCCAACCTGCCCGCCTGGCAATGGCGCGGCTACCACCACAACCACCGCCACCCCACCAACCTGGTGCTGCACCTGATCGCCGTGCCGCTGTTCATCCTGGGCGCGCTGCTGGTGCTGTCGGGGGTGTTCGGCCTGGACCTGTCGCAGATCGCCGTCGGCATCATCGCCTTGCTCGCGGGCTTGGGCCTGCAGCGCCAGGGGCACCGCCTGGAAGCCGAGCAACCGGAGCCCTTCGCCAACCGCAAGGATGCCGTGCAGCGCCTGCTCACCGAGCAGTTCATCACCTTCCCGCGCTTCGTGCTGAGCGGCGCCTGGTGGCGGGCCTGGCGCGAACGCCACAAGCACCGGCATTGATTGAAAGCATCGCGGGGCAAGCCCGCGCCCACGCCAGTGGCGCCTGTGGGAGCGGGCTTGCCTGGCGATCAGTTCGCCGCAGATACCTCAGGCGAACACCGTCACCGTCTGCCGGCTCAATGCTAGCAACTGCCCTTGCGCCGTCCACAACGCCGCGGCCGCATGCCCATAACCCTCCCGCGCATGCTCGGTCTCGACGACGTAACGGCACCAATCGAGCGTCGACAACTGCGCCACCGGCTGCACGAACTCGATGGTCCAGGTCAGCGTGCTGCCGGCGGCCGGCTGCTTGAGGAACGGCATCAGACTTGGCGGCCAGGCATCGACCAGCGCCAGCAGGTGCGCGACTTCCACCGGCCCCTCGGGCACATCGCGCAGGCGCACCCAGCCACCCATGTGGCGAGCGTCGTTGCCACTGAACGGCAAGCCGCCCACCGCCCAGCGCAATGCCACATGGCGCATGAACTCCGGCGTCACACCCTTGATGTAGGGCAGTTCGGGCGCGGCCTGCTCAAGCGGCTTGAGCGCCATCGCTGGCTGCGCCTCGACCGTCACCGCCGACGGTCGCCCCGCGCCAAAGCTGCCCTGCACCAGGGTCACCACCTGGCCATCCTGCACCGCGCGTCCCAGCAAGGTGCTGACCGCCTTGCCCGCGCGCAGCACTTCCACCTCCAGGCTGATCGGCACATCCGGCGCCGCCGGGCCGACGAAGGTGATGGCCAGGGAACGTACCGGCCGGTCATCCGCCAGCTTCTGGCGCATCGCCTCATGCACCAGCGCCGCCATCAGGCCGCCGAACACCGCGCGCCCCTGGGCCCACGTAGCCGGCACGCTGAGCGCTTCGGGATGCTCGCGTGCCGCCGCCAACAATTCGGTAAAGTTCATGTGCCTGGGCTCCTGCGGGAAAAGCCCGATCTTAACCAGCGAATACGCCAGCGGCAGCCCGCATTTCGGTCATTTACCGGAACTAACGGCGTGCCACCGCCTTGCGCAAGGCCTCGAGGGTGACGTCGGCCTTGCCTTGGGCAGCATGCAGCTCATGCTCCCAGGCCACCTTGCAGCCGGCCAGGTCACCGTGCTCGCGTACCTGCAGCAACCATTGCACGCGGTCATGCCAATCACCCAGATCGCCCTGGGCCTTTTTCAGCAAGCGCTGAAGCTTGCGCCTCGCATGGTCGAGTTGCGGGTAGGCTTCGTCGCCGTAGCGCACCCGCTTGATCAGCAGGCGCAGGCGATGGCGGTCGTGCGCCGGGTCGTCGAGGGCCTTGCCCAGTTTGCGCCACTGCTTTTCCAGGCGCTGGTCGATACGCTTGGCCAGGCGCCGCGCCAGGCCCTCACGACCGGCGGCACGCAGGAACAACGGGAAGGCATCGAGAATCGCCAGCACCCGGGCCAGCTGGGGGCTGGCCGCGACATCGGCAAAGGTCTGCGCCCTGCCCGCCTGGCGGCGCTCGCCGGCCTGCACATGGCCGCGCCCGATCAGTTGCGCCGCCAGTACCTCGCGGTCGCGCAACGGCGTGGTCAGGGTGCCCAGTGCCTGCGCCGCGCCCTCCAGTTGTTCGACACCCGGCAGGCCGCGCAACGGCCGCAGCAAGCTACGCAGCCGCCGCAGCGTGGTACGCAGCGCGTGCAGCGCCTCGCTGTCGGTATCGGCGCCAAGGCGCTCGCGGCAAGCCAGCAAGCCCACCTGCAGGGCGAGCACCTGGGCCACCACGTGATCGAGCATTGCGGACATGAAGCACTCCCTGGTCAACGGCCTGCACGGGACTCACGAATGTAGAAACGCGCCTTCTCGGCCTTGTGGGTACACCCTTCGAAGCCTTCGAACTGCTGCTGGGTCTTGGCCCCGGTCAACAGCGACAGCGCCTTGGAATAACTCACGGTGCCGGCAAAGCCTTCGGCCTTGGCCAGGTCCAGTTCCTTCCAGGCGGCATCGAGCTGGGTCGCGCAGCTGTCGCGGTAGGCCGTCTTGCCTGCGCAACCGGCCAAGGCCAGCACCAGCAGTGGAAGGGTGATCCAGACTTTCATCGGTAATACCTCGAGGGAGAGAACTAAGGTCGCCGTTCGACGGCAAAGCAAACGAAAAGTGCCCTGCTTAGCGTAGTCCAGCGCGGACTACATTGAAGCACAGGCATCAACAGGTGCATTGTTGGACCATGGTTGCACTGGCAAGGGGGGATGACTCATGGGCAAACGCGTGGCATTGGTACTGGGTTCCGGCGGGGCCCGGGGGTATGCGCACATTGGCGTGATCGAGGAGATCGAACGGCGCGGCTACGACATCGCCTGTATCGCCGGCTGCTCCATGGGCGCGGTGATCGGCGGCATCTACGCCGCCGGCAAGCTCGACGAATACCGTAGCTGGATCGAGAGCCTGGACTACCTCGACGTGCTGCGCCTGGTGGATGTCAGCTTCCGCCTAGGCGCTATCCGCGGCGACAAGGTATTCGGGCAGATCCGCAAGATCGTCGGCGAGATCAACATAGAGCAACTGCGCATCCCCTATACGGCGGTCGCCGCCGACCTCACCAACCAGCAGGAAATCTGGTTCCAGGAAGGCTGCCTGCACCAGGCGATGCGCGCCTCTGCGGCGATCCCCAGCCTGTTCACCCCGGTGGTGCAAGGCAACCGCATGCTGGTCGACGGCGGCATCCTCAACCCATTGCCGATCGTGCCTGTGGTGTCGAGCCACTGCGACCTGATCATCGCGGTCAACCTCAATGCCACCAACCAGAAGCAGTACCAGTTGCCGGTGATCGAGCGCCCGGCGGCGTTCAAGATGCGTTTCGATGCGCTGATCAGTTCGCTGGGCTCGCGCCTGCCGTTTCGGCGCAAGCCGGCCGAACAGTTGATGCGTCTTGAGCAGGAGATCGTCGCCCCAGCCAACCCCTGGCTGGGTGAGGACGCCGACCCGGAAGGCCAGCAACCGGCAGCGGCGCCGCAGAGCGAAGGCGCGCCCAAGTCGGCCACCGGTTCGTTCATTGTCGACAACGTCGGCCCGGCGTCGTTGCTCGACCTGATCAACCAGAGCTTCGAAGTGATGCAGACGTCGCTGGCGCAGTACAAGATCGCCGGGTATCCACCGGACGTGTTGATCAACGTGCCCAAGCGGGTGTGCCGGTTTTTCGAGTTCTACAAGGCGCCGGAGCTGATTGCCCTGGGCCGGGAGATTGCGCGCGATACACTGGACAATCATGAGGGGGTTCGGCGGTAGGCCGCGGCTATGCGCGATCCCTGTAGGAGCGGCCTTGTGTCGCGAAAGGGGCGCGTAGCGCCCCCGGCGATTGCTGCGTTAACACTGAAACCCTGGGGCCGCTTCGCGCCCCTCTCGCGACACAAGGCCGCTCCTACAGGGGAGGGTTAAGCGCTAGGTCTTGAACATCAGAAACGAAACAGGCCGCATAAGCGGCCTGTTTCGTCATCGCGACAACACTCAGTAGCGAGTGATGTCGGCGCTGCCTTCCAGTTGCTTGCGGTAAGCCGCGAAGTCCTGGGAACCAGCACGCGAAGCGAGGTAACGGCGGATCTGCGCCTTTTCCTCGTCGGTGGCCGCGGCGCCTTCGTTGACACCCTTGAGCTGCAGGACCACCAGGCTGCCATCACCCAGGACCGCGCTGCCATAAACCGGCTTGTCCTTGGACTCAGGCTTGCCCAGGCGGAACACGGCTTGCAGTTCGACCGGGTCGATGCCGTCCTGACCGCGGGTCGCCGCTTCCTGAACCTTCCAGTTCTGGCTGGCGGCCTTGACCGAGCCATCGCGCAGGCCGGCGATCAGCGTGTCGGCCTTGGCCTTGAGCTCGGCGGTCGCCTTTTCCTTGGCCAGGTGCGCGCTGATGTTCTTGGCCACGGCTTCCAGCGGCAGCTGCTCGGGCTTGCGGTGCTCCTTGACGCGCAGGACCACCACCGTCTCCGGATCCAGCTCGATACCGTTGCTGTTGGCGCCCTCTTCCAGCACTTCCTCGCTGAACGCGGCCTGGATCACCGCGCGGTTGGCGGTGATGCCTTCGCCACCTTCACGGCCGAAGGCTGCGGAGGTCTGTACCTTCAAGTTAAGGTCCTGGGCCGGCTGGGCCAGGTCGGACGCTTCGAAGGCGGCGTCCTCGAGCTGCTTGGTGGCCTCGACGAAGCGCTGCTCCACTTGCTGGGTCTTCAGCTCATGGGTCAGCTTGTCCTTGAGGCTGGCGAAGCTCGGTACGTCCGGTGCCTCGACGCCCAGCAGCTTGATCAGGTGATAGCCGTACTCGGTACGCACCGGCGCGGACACCTGGTCCTTGTTCAGCTTGTACAGCGCCTCCTCGAAGGCCGGGTCGTACACGCCAGGGCCGGCGAAGCCAAGGTCACCACCGGTGCTGGCCGAACCTGGGTCCTGGGAGAACTCCTTGGCCAGCTTGGCGAAGTCTTCGCCCTTGGCCAGGCGCTGCTGGACCTCCTCGATGCGGGCCTTGGCCTGGGCATCGGTGGCCTTGTCGTTGACTTCGATCAGGATGTGCGCGGCATGGCGCTGCTCGCCGAGGTTGGCGATTTCCTTCTCGTACAGGGCCTTGAGCTCGTCCTCGTTGACCTTGACCTGGTCGAAGAAGGCCGACTTCTTCAGCTCGATGTAGTCGATGACCACCTGGTCGGGGGTCATGAATTCCTTGGCGTGCTGGTCGTAGTGGGCCTTGACCTCGTCATCGCTCACCTTGACCGCGGCCGCATCGGCCTTGAAGGTCAGCGAGGCGAAGTCACGGGTCTGCTTCTCCAGGCGGGCGAATGCCTCGACCTGCTTGTCGGTGACGAAGCTGCTGCCGGCAAGGCCGGTGCGCAGCTGGCCGATGAGCATTTCCTGGGCGAGCATCTCGCGGAACTGCATGCGGCCGTAACCCATCTGGCGGATAACGGCGTCGAAGCGCTCGGCGCTGAACTTGCCATCGACCTGGAATTCAGGCGTCTGCAGGATCAGCTGATCCAGCGCGGCCTCGGAGAAAGCGAACTTGGCGTCTTCGGCACCCTGCAACAGCAGCTTGCGATCGATCAGCCCTTTGAGCGCCGCTTCGCGCAGCATCTTGTCGTCCAGCAGCGCGGGGTCGAAATCCTTGCCCAGCTGTTGCATCAGCTGGCGGCGCTGCATGTCCACGGCTTGGCTCAGCTCGTTCTGGCTGATGGTCTGGCCGTTCACCTTGGCGGCGTCCTGGCTATGGCTGGCGGCCTGGAAAATGGCCTCGAAGCCGGTCAACGCCATCAGTACGACGATGAGGCCGATGATGGTCTTGGCAATCCAACCTTGTGAATTGTCCCTGATATTCTGCAGCATGCGTCCCCCAGAAACGGTTGTACCACTGCGTCGACAACCGCGGAGCGTGGGTAGAGTCCTGATAGAAGAAAGGCGCATCCAGTGGATGCGCCTTCTCGAAGCGAGCGTGCCAGCGGGAACGTTTGCGACCCGCCGTCACGCGGTCGGCCCGGGCGTGCCCGGGCCGGCTGAAAGACGACTTAGTTGACGGCGTCTTTCAGGCCCTTGCCAGCCTTGAAGCCTGGAACCTTGGCGGCAGCGATCTTGATCGCCTTGCCGGTTTGCGGGTTGCGGCCGGTGCGCTCGGCGCGCTCCTTGACCGAGAAGGTACCGAAGCCGACCAGGACGACGTCGTCGCCTGCTTTCAGGGCACCGGTCACGGAGTCGATCACAGCATCCAGAGCTTTGCCAGCGGTAGCCTTGGAAATGTCAGCCGATGCAGCGATAGCGTCAATCAGTTCCGACTTGTTCACTCTAAGTCCCCTTATATCACTATTGAGTTTGTTTCTAAGTATGTATTGAAAAGCTTATGAAACCTGCGCTGGGTGGCCCTGTTGACACTGGCGTGCCGCTTTATAGCAAGGGGCCGAAAATGCTGTCAACCGAAGCCCTCCAGCGAAATACGTACTAATGCGTGCTGATTCTTTCCTTAGCATCGCCGTCGCGCTTCTCATCTTTCGCGACAATCTCCGGAGCCACATCTGGCAAGGGCTCCGGGGCGTATTGCAGCGCAATTTGGAGGACTTCGTCAATCCATTTGACCGGTTTGATCTGAAGATCCTGCTTGATATTTTCCGGAATCTCCTTGAGATCGCGAACATTCTCTTCAGGAATGATCACGGTCTTGATTCCGCCACGGTGTGCCGCCAGCAGTTTTTCCTTGAGGCCACCAATGGCCAGGACCTGGCCACGCAAGGTGATCTCGCCGGTCATCGCCACATCGGCGCGCACCGGGATCTGGGTCAACGCCGAGACCAGCGCGGTGCACATGCCGATACCGGCGCTCGGGCCATCCTTGGGCGTGGCGCCTTCGGGCATATGGATATGAACGTCGTGCTTCTCGTGGAAATCTGCGGCGATCCCCAGGCTACGGGCACGGCTGCGCACAACGGTCTGCGCGGCCGTGATCGACTCGACCATGACGTCGCCGAGCGAGCCGGTCTTGATCAACTGACCCTTGCCAGGGATGACCACAGCCTCGATGGTCAGCAGTTCGCCGCCCACCTGGGTCCAGGCCAGGCCCGTGACCTGGCCGATCTGGTCCTGCTGCTCGGCCAGGCCATAGCGGAACTTGCGCACGCCCAGCAAGTGCTCGAGCTGCTCGCCGCTGACCTTGACCTTCACCTGCTTGTGCCCGGTGTGCTCCTTGACCACCTTGCGGCAGACCTTGGCGATCTGCCGCTCCAGGCCACGCACGCCGGCTTCGCGGGTGTAGTAGCGGATGATGTCGCGGATGGCCGAGACATCGACCTCCAGCTCGTCCTTCTTCAGACCGTTGGCCTTGACCTGCTTGGGCACCAGGTACTTGACCGCGATGTTGATCTTCTCGTCCTCGGTGTAGCCCGGCAGGCGGATGACTTCCATCCGGTCCAGCAACGCTGGCGGGATGTTCATCGAGTTCGAAGTGCACAGGAACATCACGTCCGAAAGGTCGTAATCGACTTCCAGGTAATGGTCGTTGAAGTTGTGGTTCTGCTCGGGGTCGAGCACCTCCAGCAACGCCGAGGCCGGATCGCCGCGCATGTCGCTGCCCATCTTGTCGATTTCGTCGAGCAAGAACAGCGGATTGCGTACGCCAACCTTGGTCATCTTCTGGATCAGCCGCCCCGGCATCGAGCCGATGTAGGTACGGCGGTGCCCGCGAATCTCGGCCTCGTCACGCACGCCACCGAGGGCCATGCGCACGAACTTGCGGTTGGTGGCTGCGGCGATCGACTCGGCCAGCGAGGTCTTGCCCACGCCAGGCGGGCCGACCAGGCACAGCACCGGGCCACGAATCTTCTTCACCCGTTTCTGCACGGCGAGGTACTCAAGGATGCGCTCCTTGACCTCTTCCAGGCCGTAGTGGTCCGCGTCGAGGATTTCCTCGGCCTTGGCCAGATCCAGGCGCACCTTGCTCTGGGCCTTCCACGGCACCTGCACCAGCCAGTCCAGGTAGGAACGCACCACCGTGGCCTCGGCCGACATCGGCGACATCTGCTTGAGCTTGTTCAGCTCGGCCTGGGCCTTGGCCAGGGCATCCTTCGGCAGACCGGCGGCATCGATGCGCTTTTTCAGCTCCTCGATTTCGTTGTGGCCTTCGTCGCCATCGCCGAGTTCTTTCTGAATGGCCTTCATCTGCTCGTTCAGGTAGTACTCGCGCTGGCTGCGCTCCATTTGCTTCTTGACCCGGCCACGGATGCGCTTCTCCACCTGCAGCAGGTCGATTTCGGCATCCAGCAACGCCAGCACGTGTTCGACACGCGCGGCCAGGTCGACGATCTCGAGGATCTCCTGCTTCTGCTCGATCTTCAGCGCCATGTGTGCAGCCATGGTGTCGACCAGGCGCCCGGGCTCCTCGATGCTGTTGAGCGAGGACAACACCTCGGCCGGGACTTTCTTGCCCAGCTGCACGTACTGCTCGAACTGCGACAGCAAGGTGCGCACGAACACCTCGGACTCGCGCTCGGCGGTCTCGGTTTCGTCGATCAGGCTGACTTCGGCACGGATATGGCCGTCGACTTCGTTGAAGCGATCGACCGCGCCACGCTGCTCGCCCTCGACCAGCACCTTGACGGTGCCATCGGGCAGCTTGAGCAGTTGCAGAACGGTAGCGACGGTGCCCACGCGATACAGGGCGTCTTCACCTGGATCGTCATCGGCGGGATTCTTCTGGGCCAGCAGGAGGATCTGCTTTTCGCCCGTCATCGCGGCCTCAAGGGCCTCGATGGACTTCTCACGCCCCACGAACAGCGGGATGACCATGTGCGGATAGACGACAACGTCACGCAATGGCAGAAGAGGCAAGTCGAGGGTGGTCTTCATGATTTCGCCTCTACAGCGGCCTTGTGGCCGGAAACCTTTGGAAATGGTGCTTGGGGCTAATGTGGGGGCAGCCCCGGTAAATTACAAGCGCCGAGTCCATGAAATGCAAAAAGGGGCCCGAAGGCCCCCTTTCATCACGCTACCCTTGCCCGATCAGGCGTCGGGGGCAGCCTTGGCTTGCGGCTCGCTGTTCTCGTAGATCAACAGCGGCTGCGACGTGCCTTCGATGACGCTCTCGTCGATGACCACCTTGCTGACTTCCTTCTGCGAAGGAATCTCGTACATGGTGTCGAGCAGCACGCCTTCGAGGATCGAACGCAGGCCACGGGCGCCGGTCTTGCGCTCCAGGGCCTTGCGGGCAACGGCCTTGAGCGCATCGCTGCGGAACTCGAGGTCGACGCTTTCCATCTCGAACAGCTTGGCGTATTGCTTGGTCAAGGCGTTCTTCGGCTCGGTGAGGATTTGCATCAATGCAGCCTCGTCCAGCTCGTCCAGAGTCGCCAGGACCGGCAGACGGCCGACGAATTCCGGGATCAGGCCGAACTTGACCAAGTCGTCCGGCTCGACCTCACGCAGCGACTCGCCGACTTTCTTGCCTTCTTCCTTGCTGCGCACTTCGGCACTGAAGCCGATGCCGCCCTTGGTGGAGCGGTTCTGGATGACCTTTTCCAGGCCCGAGAACGCGCCACCGCAGATGAACAGGATATTGCGGGTATCAACCTGCAGGAACTCCTGTTGCGGGTGCTTGCGACCGCCCTGCGGCGGTACCGAGGCCACGGTGCCCTCGATCAGCTTCAGCAATGCCTGCTGCACGCCCTCGCCCGAGACGTCACGGGTGATGGACGGGTTGTCCGACTTGCGCGAGATCTTGTCGATCTCGTCGATGTAGACAATGCCCATCTGGGCCTTTTCCACGTCGTAGTCGCACTTTTGCAGCAGTTTCTGAATGATGTTCTCGACATCCTCACCCACGTAACCGGCTTCGGTCAGGGTGGTGGCGTCGGCAATGGTGAACGGTACGTTCAACAGGCGCGCGAGCGTCTCGGCGAGCAGGGTCTTGCCCGAGCCAGTCGGCCCGATCAGCAGGATGTTGCTCTTGCCCAGTTCGACTTCGTCGCCCTTCTTGTCACGCTGGTTCAGGCGCTTGTAGTGGTTGTACACCGCTACGGACAGCACCTTCTTGGCGCGTTCCTGACCAATGACGTACTGGTCCAGGATTCCGCTGATTTCTTTCGGCGAGGGTAGTTTGTGCGCGCTGCTCTCGGCCTGGGCTTCCTGCACCTCCTCACGGATGATGTCGTTGCACAGGTCGACGCACTCGTCGCAGATAAATACCGAGGGGCCGGCAATCAACTTGCGCACTTCGTGCTGGCTTTTGCCGCAGAAGGAGCAATAGAGCAATTTGCCGTTGTCCTCGCCGTTACGGGTGTCAGTCATTCGATCGATCCAATCCGGTAGGCTTGAAACACAAGATGAAGGCAATCGCTGGCTTTTTCAAGTCCGCGGATGGGCGCATTCCGCGCCCACCCGCTCTGGCGCATTGCTTCAGGATGCCAGTTGCCGCTTGTCGTAGACCGAGTCGATCAGGCCGTACTCGGCCGCGCGCGCGGCGCTCATGAAGTTGTCGCGCTCGGTGTCGCGCTTGATGGTCTCGAGGTCCTGGCCGGTGTGATGGGCCAGCAGTTCGTTCAGGCGCGCCTTGATGTTGAGGATTTCCTGGGCGTGGATCTCGATGTCGGTGGCCTGACCCTGGAAGCCGCCGAGCGGCTGGTGGATCATCACCCGCGAGTTCGGCAGGCAGTGGCGCTTGCCGGCGGCACCGGCCGCGAGCAGGAAGGCGCCCATGCTGCAGGCCTGGCCGATGCAGATGGTCGAGACGTCCGGCTTGATGAACTGCATGGTGTCGTAGATCGACATGCCGGCAGTTACCGAGCCGCCCGGGGAGTTGATGTACAGATGGATATCCTTGTCCGGGTTTTCCGCTTCAAGGAACAAGAGCTGCGCCACCACCAGGTTGGCCATGTAGTCTTCTACCGGGCCGACCAGGAAGATCACGCGCTCCTTGAGGAGGCGCGAATAGATGTCGTAGGCACGTTCGCCACGGGCGGACTGCTCGATAACCATCGGGACCAGACCGCCTGCGGCCTGGATGTCAGAGCTTTGCTGAATATAAGAATTGCGGGACATGTCCTGCACTCGCTCCCAAATAGTCATGGCTTGAATACACACAAGCCAGCGCGAAGGCTGGCTTGTGGGGGTTTCCTACGAGAGTAGCCTGTTACTCAGCGTCGGCGGCTGCCTGTGCTGGCTTGACGGCTTCTTCGTACGAGACCGATTTGTCGGTCACAGTCGCTTTCTGCAGGACAGTATCTACAACTTGTTCTTCCAGTACAACCGAACGAACTTCGTTCAGCTGCTGGTCGTTCTTGTAGTACCAGGCCACAACCTGCTCAGGCTCCTGGTAGGCCGAGGCCATTTCCTCGATCATCTTGCGAACTTCGGCTTCATCAGGCTTGAGTTCGAACTGCTTGACCACTTCGGCGACGATCAGGCCCAGGACCACGCGACGCTTGGCCTGCTCCTCGAACAGCTCGGCTGGCAGCTGGTCTGGCTTGATGTTGCCACCGAACTGCTGAACTGCCTGCACGCGCAGACGGTTGACTTCGTTCTCCAGCAGGGCCTTTGGCACTTCGATCGGGTTGGCAGCCAGCAGACCGTCCATGACCTGGTTCTTGACCTTGGTCTTGATCGCCTGGCGCAGCTCACGCTCCATGTTCTTGCGAACTTCGGCGCGGAAACCTTCCAGGGTCGATTCCTTGATGCCGAACTGAGCGAAGAAGGCTTCGTTCAACTCTGGCAGCACAGGCGCGCTGACGCTGTTGACGGTAATGGTGAACTCGGCAGCCTTGCCTGCCAGGTCCAGGTTCTGGTAGTCCTCGGGGAAGGTCACGTTGACCACGCGCTCTTCACCCGCCTTGGCGCCCACCAGGCCTTCTTCGAAGCCAGGGATCATGCGGCCGGAACCCAGTACCAGCTGGGTGCCCTGGGCCGAACCACCGGCGAAGGCTTCGCCGTCGATCTTGCCGACGAAGTCGATGTTGACCTGGTCGTCGTTTGCAGCGGCGCGCTCGACGGCCTCGAAGCGGGTGTTCTGCTTGCGCAGGACTTCCAGCATGTTGTCCAGGTCGGCGTCAGCCACTTCAGCGCTCAGGCGCTCGACGGCGATCGACTCGAAACCGGCAACGGTGAACTCAGGGAAGACTTCGAAGATGGCGACGAACTCGAGGTCCTTGCCCTTTTCGAAGGATTTTGGCTCGACGGCCGGAGCGCCAGCCGGGTTCAGCTTCTGCTCGACGATAGCTTCGTAGAAGGAAGCCTGGACCAGGTCGCCGAAGGCTTCCTGACGGGCATCGGCCTCGAACCGCTGGCGGATCACGCTCATCGGCACCTTGCCTGGGCGGAAGCCCGCGACCTTGGCGCGCTTGGCAGTCTGCTGCAGACGCTTGTTGACTTCGTTCTCGACGCGCTCGGCCGGAACGGCGATGGTCATGCGGCGCTCGAGAGCGGAAGTGTTTTCAACAGAAACTTGCATGGATATTCCTCGTTGCACAGACGTTAGCCGGCGATAGCCCGACTCCAGAATCAAGGGCAAGCATTCTAGTGACTCAAGCCACAGAAGTCACCCCACCCAGATTGCTGGCCGAGCACGCCGGTCGATTTCCTTGAAAGGCCCGCGCGCCGGGGCGTCGAGCCAGTTTCAGCCGGACCCGCCCGGCGCCTTGAGCGCCGCACGGTTGTAAAACCTTGTCAAACAAACAGCGATTGACCGGGATATGGGAATTTTGTCTGAGATTTCAAGGGGGAACGAGATAAAAGACTGCGCAGCAAGGCTATCGCCGTACCCCCAACCTCACCCCAGCTCAATATCGTTGAACTGGCAATACTCCTCCCACCCCAACCCCAGCGCCTCGGCCACCTCGCGATGGGTCTCCAGGCGCATGGCCTGCAGCTGCTCCGGCGACTCGGCAATCAACTGCAGCGCATACTCCCAAGGCTGCACCCCCAACTCATCGGCGGCGTCCTCGAACGCCCACTCGATCTGCTGGGCCTGCTCGCGCTCATCGAGCTCGCGAATTTCCTCGAGCAGTTGCCGGTTCTGCTCAGCGAACCGTTGCAGCGCCAGGGCCTGGCGCGCCTCTTTTGCAATCATCTGCGCCACTCCTGCGCGGGCATTCAACCGGCTGAAATTTATCAGCTTTATGGGCAGGGCCACCAGTAGCGCGAAACCCCGGAAACGACAAAGGCGCCCGATCTCACGATGCGGGCGCCTTCGAAATATGGGGTGGACGATGGGAATCGAACCCACGACAACTGGAATCACAATCCAGCGCTCTACCAACTGAGCTACGCCCACCATAATGCAATGTTGCGATACAGCTTTACAGAAACATGGTGCGGACGAAGAGACTCGAACTCTTACAGCTTGCGCCGCTGGAACCTAAATCCAGTGTGTCTACCAATTTCACCACGTCCGCATAACTCAAAAACAAAGGCGCCGGATTATTCAATCAAGGCGCCCCTGAAGAATCTGGGGTGGACGATGGGAATCGAACCCACGACAACTGGAATCACAATCCAGCGCTCTACCAACTGAGCTACGCCCACCATAGTGCGGTACTGCTGTTGCTTACTTGCCCAGGCCTGATGGCGCACCCGGCAGGACTCGAACCTGCGACCATCCGCTTAGAAGGCGGATGCTCTATCCAGCTGAGCTACGGGCGCTTAAGCTATCAGTCCGACCGAACAAACGAACCGCCTATTCTGCCCGACCTTGCCAACCCGTGCCAGGCAGTGCCCGACAAGTGCGGCGAATCTTATAGGCGACCCTTTGGGCCGTCAACACCTTTCTCTAAAAAATTTAAATTATTGAAGGGGTTAGGGGATTTGCCCGACCACCCGCCTTTGCCCTCGGGCCAGGTCGTGCGAGAATACGCGCTTCTTATATGTTCCCTTCTCGATGGTTAATCACGCGTCTATGACTGCACACCTTATCGATGGCAAGGCGATCGCCGCCAACCTGCGCCAGCAGATCGCCCAACGTGTCGCCGAGCGCCGCCAGCAAGGCCTGCGCACCCCGGGCCTGGCGGTGATCCTGGTCGGCACCGACCCAGCCTCCCAAGTCTATGTCTCGCACAAGCGCAAGGACTGCGAAGAGGTCGGCTTCATTTCCCAGGCGTTCGACCTGCCCAGCGAGACCACGCAGCAAGCCCTGACCGAGCTGATCGACCGGCTCAACGACGACCCGGCCGTCGACGGCATCCTGCTGCAACTGCCGCTGCCGGCGCACCTGGACGCCTCGCTGCTGCTCGAGCGTATTCGCCCGGACAAGGACGTCGACGGCTTCCACCCTTACAACATCGGCCGCCTGGCCCAGCGCATCCCGCTGCTGCGCCCCTGCACCCCGAAGGGCATCATGACCCTGCTGGAAAGCACCGGGCAGGACCTGTACGGCATGAACGCGGTGATCGTTGGCGCCTCCAACATCGTGGGCCGGCCCATGGCCATGGAATTGCTGCTGGCCGGCTGCACCGTCACCGTCTGCCACCGCTTCACCAAGGACCTGCCCGGCCACGTCGGGCGCGCCGACCTGGTGGTGGTGGCTGCCGGCAAGCCAGGCCTGGTCAAGGGTGAATGGATCAAGGAAGGCGCCATCGTCATCGACGTCGGCATCAACCGCCAGGACGACGGCAAGCTGGTCGGCGACGTGGTCTACGAGACCGCCCTGCCTCGCGCTGGCTGGATCACCCCGGTACCGGGTGGGGTTGGTCCGATGACCCGCGCCTGCCTGCTGGAAAACACCCTGTATGCAGCCGAAGAGCTGCACAAATAGGTTGTTCGGAGCATGACGACGGCGCCTTTCGAGGCGCCGTTTTCGTTTGCGCTCCCACTCGTCTGGCGAACTTTTCTGCGACACCAGCCGATTCCGCTGCCAAGCAAGCCTTTTCAGCTGGACCCGCTGCCCGCCCCACCCGCTTCAGCCGGGATTTCACCGCCACCCCCCACACAATGGTCACACAGCCCACCCGTGGATGCGTGCCCAATGCAAACAACAAATACCGTCCTCATGATTCGCCCGGCGCGGTTCGCCTTCAACCCGGACACCGCCATCACCAACCGCTTCCAGCAAGCGCCGCTGGACCCTCGGGCCGCCAGCGAAAAGGCCCTGGAAGAGTTCGACGACTACGTCGCCAGCTTGCGCCAGCACGGTGTCGAGGTGCTGGTGGTGCAAGATACCCCCGAGCCCCATACCCCGGATTCGATCTTCCCCAACAACTGGTGGAGCAGCCACGCCGACGGCAGCCTGGTGCTCTATCCGATGGAGGGCCAGAACCGCCGCCTGGAGCGCGGCAAGGGCGTGCTCGGCGTATTGGCCGAGCGCTTCGCCATCCGGCGCACCATCGACCTGAGCCCATTGGAACAGCAGAATCTGTTCCTCGAAGGCACCGGCAGCATGGTCCTGGACCGCGAACACCGGATCAGCTACGCCTGCCACTCCGGGCGCACCCACGAACGCGCCCTGCGCCAGTTCGCCGAACACCTCGACTACCGCTTGTGCCTGTTCCACGCCGTGGACCGCCAGCAAGCGCCGATCTACCACAGCAACGTGATGATGAACGTCGGCCGCCAGCTCGCCGTGGCCTGCCTCGACGCCCTGCCCCACGCCGATGAGCGCCGGGCATTGGAACAATCCCTGCGCGACACCGGCAAGCAGCTGCTGGCCCTGGACTTCGACCAGCTGGAGAACTTCGCCGGCAACATGCTCGAAGTCCACGACCGCGACGGCCGCTCGCTGCTGGTGATGTCGCGCAGCGCCTGGGCCGCACTCGATGCTGGCCAGCGCCGCCAAGTGGAGCGCCACAGCCACCCGCTGGTGGTGAATATCGACCATATCGAACGCATCGGCGGTGGCAGCGCGCGCTGCATGCTCGCCGAAGTGCACCTGCCCTCGCGCCACTGACTTGAAAAGGAGCCTCACCATGACCCGCCATATCGACGTGCAAGACCTCGCCCGCCTGGTCAACCGCAAAGGCCTGCCCACCTGCCTGGCCGAAATGGCCGACTACATTCGCCAGGACTACCTGCGCTGGCACGACTTCGAAAAATGCGCGCGCCTGGCCAACCATTCGCCGGACGGGGTGATCGAGCTGATGCCGGTGTCCGACGCCAACCTTTATGCCTTCAAGTACGTCAACGGCCACCCGAAGAACACCCACAACGGCCTGCTCACGGTGATGGCATTCGGCGCCCTGGGCGATGTCGACACCGGCGCGCCGGTACTGCTCAGCGAAATGACCCTGACCACCGCGATCCGCACCGCCGCCACCTCGGCCCTGGCCGCCCGCTACCTGGCGCGTGAAGACAGCCGCTGCATGGCGCTGGTCGGCAACGGCTCGCAAAGCGAATTCCAGGCAATCGCCTTCCATACCCTGCTGGGCATCGAGGAAATCCGCCTGTTCGACATCGACCGCCGGGCCTCGGAGAAGCTGGCGGCCAACCTGGCCGGCTTCCCTCAACTGCGGTTGGTCATCGCCGGTAGCGTGGCCGAGGCGGTGCGCGGTGCCGACATCGTCACCACGGTCACCGCCGACAAGGCCTACGCCACCATCCTCACCCCGGAGATGATCGAGCCGGGCATGCACTTGAATGCTGTCGGTGGCGATTGCCCGGGCAAGACCGAGCTGCACCGCGACATCGTCGAGCGCGCGCGGGTGATCGTCGAATACGAGCCGCAGAGCCGCATCGAGGGCGAGATCCAGCAAATGCCAGCGGATTCGCCGACCACCGAGTTCTGGCAGGTAGTCGACGGCAGCGCAGCAGCCCGCGAAAGCGCCGCGCAAGTCACGCTGTTCGACTCGGTCGGCTTTGCCCTGGAGGACTACTCGGCGCTGCGCTATGTGCTGGATGTGGCCAAGGCACTGGACATCGGGCATGACATTGCGCTGGTGCCAGAACTGGAGAATCCGAAGGACCTGTTTGCCCTGCTGCAGCCGAAAGGGGCGGCGCGCAAGGCCAGCGCTGCCTGACCGGCGTTACACCACCGCTGTAGGAGCGGCCTTGTGTCGCGAAAGGGGCGCAGAGCGGCCCCGGCAATGTCGGCTGCGTAGCTGAAACCCTGGGGCCGCTTCGCAGCCCCTTCGCGACACAAGGCCGCTCCTACAGCGGTACGTATATGCCCAAAGGCCGCCTGTCGCACATCCATAAATCTTTGTCGATACAGCCGATTCGGCTGCCAGGAGATCCCTAACAGCCGAATCCGGCCTCCCGCGCGCTAGCAAACGACACAAAAAACCCGTCTATCTCGCGCATTCTGAGCCCGACCCATGAGTCACCGACGGACCTACACGCGGTAATCGCCCTACTACCAATAACAACACCCAGGGATCCACGACCATGCTCTCCATGCGAAAACGCCTCGGCGTGCTGCTGTTTTCCTTGTGCGCCACCACCCTTGCCCAGGCCAAGGAGTGGACCGAGATCCGCTTCGGCGTCTACCCCGAATACCCACCCTTCGAATCGGTTGCCGCCGATGGCAGCCTGCAAGGCTTCGACATCGAGCTGGGCAATGCCATCTGCGCCAAGCTGCAGGTCAAGTGCACCTGGGTGCACAACGAGTTCGACGGCATGATCCCGGCCCTGCGCGCCCGCAAGTTCGACGCCATCATGTCGTCGATGGCGGTCACCCCGGCACGCCTGAAACAGATCGACTTCAGCAACCGCCTGTTCCTCAGCCCGACCGCGGTGATCGTGCGCAAATCCGCCGCCTTCGGCGACACCGTCGAATCGCTCAAGGGCAAGCAGGTCGGCGTGCTCCAGGGCTCTCTGCAAGAGGCCTACGCCCGCGCCGTGCTGGCGCCGCTGGGCGCCCAGGTCAAGGCCTACCAGGCCCAGGACCAGAACTACGCCGATCTTATGAACGGCCGCCTCGACGCCACCGTCACCGACAAGCTCGAAGCCCAGCTCAACTTCCTCTCCAAGCCCGAAGGCGCCGGCTTCAAGAGCGGCCCGGCGATCAAGGACCCGACCTTGCCGCTGGACATTGCCATGGGCCTGCGCAAGACCGACCCCGAGCTCAAGGCCTTGCTCGACAAGGGCATCGCCCTGATCCACGCCGATGGCACCTACGCCGCGATCCAGCAGAAGTACGTCGGCGAGCTGGACATCTACAACGAGTGACCTACAGCGCCGATCGCGGGCCCAACCCGCTCCCACGGGCCGAGCAATGCGTGGGAGCGGGCTTGCCCCGCGATGGCCTCCCCGCGAGATTCCTGTCATGCACGACTTCTTCTCCCACGGCCTGCAGGGCTTCGGCCCATTGCTGGCCCAAGGCGCCTGGATGACCGTCAAGCTGGCCCTGCTGTCGCTGGCCGTCAGCCTGCTGCTGGGCCTTGTCGGCGCCAGCGCCAAGCTGTCGCGCAACAAGCTGTTGCGCATCCCGGCCAGCCTCTACACCACCTTGATTCGCAGCGTCCCCGACCTGGTACTGATCCTGCTGATCTTCTACAGCATGCAGATCTGGCTCAACGACCTCACCGAGGCGCTGGGCTGGGACTACCTCGAGATCGACCCGTTCAGCGCCGGGGTGCTCACCCTGGGCTTCATCTACGGCGCGTACTTCACCGAAAATTTCCGCGGTGCCATCCTCAGCGTGCCGGCCGGCCAGCTGGAGGCCGCCACCGCCTATGGCCTGAGCCGCGCACAGCGGTTTCGGCTGGTGCTGTTCCCGCAACTGATGCGCTTCGCCCTGCCGGGGCTGGGCAACAACTGGCTGGTACTGCTCAAGTCCACCGCGCTGGTGTCGATCATCGGCCTGGCCGACCTGGTCAAGGCCGCGCAGAACGCCGGCAAGAGCACCAACCAGGTGTTGTTCTTCCTGTGCCTGGCCGGGCTGGTGTACCTGCTGATCACCACCCTCTCCAACCATCTGCTGCGGCGCCTGGAGCGGCGTTACAACATTGGCATCAAGGAGCTGGCGCGATGATCGAACTCCTCCAGCAATACGGCCTGGCCTACCTGTATACCGACGGCAACGGGCTGTCGGGCCTGGCCATGACCCTGTGGCTGTTCCTGGCCAGCATGCTGCTGGGCTTGGCCCTGTCGCTGCCGCTGGCCCTGGCACGCACCTCGCGCCATGCGTGGCTGCGCCTGCCGGTGCAGCTGTACACCTTGGTATTCCGCGGCACGCCGCTCTATATCCAGCTGCTGATCTGCTATACCGGGCTCTACAGCCTGCAGGTGGTGCGCGAGCATGCCCTGCTCGACCAGTTTTTGCGCAATGCGCTCAACTGCACGTTGCTGGCCTTCGTGCTCAACACCTGCGCCTACACCGTGGAGATCTTCGCCGGGGCCATCCGCAACCTGCCCGCCGGCGAGCTGGAGGCGGCCCAGGCCTATGGCCTGCGCGGCTGGAGGCTCAACCTGTTCCTGGTGTTACCGGCTGCCCTGCGCCGCTCGCTGCCGGCCTACAGCAACGAGCTGATCCTGATGCTGCATGCCACCTCGCTGGCCTTCACCGCCACCGTCGCCGACATCCTCAAGGTGGCCCGCGACGCCAACGCCGCGACCTTCCTCACCTTCCAGGCCTTCGGCATGGCCGCCCTGTTGTACATGCTGCTGTCCTTCGCCCTGGTCGGCCTGCTGCGTATGGCCGAACGGCGCTGGATGCGCTTCCTTGACCCTGCCCGAGGCTGACCCCATGACCGCTACCGCACTGCCACTCCCCTCCTTCGCCCAGGCCCCGAGCGCGCACAGCCATGCCGGCGCGATCAAGCTCAGCGTCGAGGACCTGCACAAGCACTACGGCGAGCACCAGGTGCTCAAGGGCGTCTCGCTGAACGCGCGCAAGGGCGACGTGATCAGCCTGATCGGCGCCAGCGGCTCGGGCAAGAGCACGCTCCTGCGCTGCATCAACTTCCTCGAGCAACCCAATGCCGGCAGCATCACCCTCGACGGCCAGACCCTGGCGATCCACCCCGGCACCCGCACCCCGCCCGCGGCGCAACTGCATAACCTGCGCACGCGCCTGGCCATGGTGTTCCAGCATTTCAACCTGTGGAGCCACCTGACGGTGCTGGAGAACATCTGCCTGGCCCCGCGCAAGGTGCTGGGCATCAGCGCTGGCGAAGCCGAGGCACGGGCGCGCAAGTACCTGGACAAGGTCGGCCTGCCGGCGCGGGCCGCCGAGCAGTACCCAGCGTTTCTCTCCGGCGGCCAGCAACAGCGCGTGGCGATTGCCCGGGCCTTGGCCATGGAACCGGAGATCATCCTGTTCGACGAACCCACCTCGGCGCTGGACCCGGAGCTGGTCGGCGAAGTGCTCAAGGTGATACAGACGCTTGCCGAGGAAGGACGTACCATGCTCATGGTCACCCACGAAATGGGTTTCGCCCGCCAGGTCTCGAGCCAGGTGCTGTTCCTGCACCAGGGCCTGGTCGAGGAGCATGGCAGCGCCGAAATCCTCGACCGGCCACAGAGCGAGCGCCTGCGCCAGTTCCTCTCCAATCGTCTGAAGTGAAATCACGCCGCCTATGGATATCAAGGCCACCACACCCGTCGCAGCACCGCTGGATCGCATCGATGAAGCCATCATCGACGTGCTGCGCCACCAGGGAAGGATCACCTACGAAAAGCTCTCCACCCTCGTGCACCTGACCCCCAGGCCCTGCCTGGAACGGGTGCGCAAGCTGGAGCGGCGCGGGGTTATTCGCGGTTACGGGGCGATCATCGACCTGCAGCAGGTCTCCCCGGGCCTGTCGCTGCTGGTACTAGTGGCCTTGTCCAACCAGAGCGGTCGGTCGGCGCAGCGGGCCTTCGAGGCGACCGTGCGGGCCTGCCCACAAGTCTACGAATGCCAGCTGATCAGCGGGCATTTCGACTACAGCCTGCGCATGCGTTGCCGCGACATGGAGCACTACCGGGTGCTGACCGAGACCTGGATGAACAACGACGAGCTGCACATCGACAAGCTGGTGGCGCACCCGGAGCTGGCAGCGGTCAAAAGCACCGCGCCACAGCTGTAGCCCGCACGCCGGACGGTGGTAACCCGCTACCCCGTCGCGGCCGGCCAACCTCGCTAGCCTCGCTGCTTTCCCCACTGGAGAGCAGCCATGCCCCTGTCCACGCATTTGAGCTTCATCCCCCGGCAGCATCCCGACTGGCACAAGCAAGCCAGCCCCGAACAACGTGCCCGCCTCAAGCAACGCACCCTCGCCAGCTATCGCGCCAGCCGCCAGCTCGCCCAGGCGCTCAAGCCTGTGCAAGGCATCGAGACTTTCTGCCGTCCACTGCTGCAAGCCGCCCTCGCGCATTGGTTCCCTGGCGCCGCCCTGCCGGACCTGGACAACGCCCTGCTTTGGCATATTGACGAACGTCGCGAGATGCCTTGGCTGGAGGCGGCCCTACAGAACTTCGACGAAGGTGCAAAGGTCAAGCTGTATCGTGCCGGCACCCCGAACAGCCCGCTCGGGCTCGACGCTGAACGCTTCGTCAAGGGCGTGCGCAACCTCGACCTGGGCCAACGTTACTTCAACCATCTCAGCGAGCATATCGACAACGACGCCTTCCGTACCCTGCTACGCCAACAGGACCATGCCGCATTCGCCGCCGAGCTGGCTCAGGCGCGCCTGCAGGGGCGCCTCGATACCCTGGGCGAACAGTTGGGTGAGGCAGCCTTGGCCAATACTGTCGAATTAACGCAAGCGGGCCAGACGCGACGCCTGCAATGCGGCTACCTGAGCCTGTTCGATATCCCTCTCGACGGCCCGCTGGTGGTGCGCCGCGAACCCCTGCAGGCAGACGAGCCCTGCCTGCTGTACCTGCCCGGCCATGCCCAACCGGTGCGCCAATATCCGTCCATGCGGGCACTGGGCAAGGCACTGACCGAAGCGCTGTGGCAACATCAGGAACGGGTTTTCTTCAGCCGCTTCGTCACGCATGCGCAACAGGCCCAGTTCGTCGCCCGACTGCGCGGCGCGCTGTACCCGCGCTACCCCTATGCCAGCGTGCAGCGCACAGTGCCGGTCGTGGAAAAGGGTCAGCGCTTCAGCTGGCTGAAGCGGTTGTTCCCCGCCCCTACCGACCTGTGGCAAGAGACGCTGGACAAGAACGCCCGCCTGCCAATGCGTTTCACCCCCTGGTCGGGCAATGCCTTCCAGGCGAGGGCGCGTATTCAGGTCGAACGCAAGCTGGCCGATGCCGCCACCTTGGCGGTACCGGTAGCGCAGCGCGATGCTGCCGCGTTGCGAGCACGCATCGAAGGTTGGCTGGGCCTGGGGATGACCGTGCTCAATATCGCGGCCTTCTTCGTTCCGGCGCTTGGCGAAGTGATGCTGGTGGTCGGCGGCGCACAGTTGGTCGGTGAGTTTCTCGACGGCGTGCATGCGGCCAACGAAGGGGACATCGAAGGCGCCATGGAGCACCTGTTCGATGTCCTGGAGAATCTGGCCCAGGTCGCGGCACTCGGCGCTGCCGGCGTGCTCGTCCAGGGCCAGGGCGTACTGCATGACTGGTTGCCGGTTGAGCAGCGTGGCCGCCAACGCCTGTGGCAAGGCGATCTCTCGCCCTTCGCTCGCGCGCAACCCTGGCCTGCCAGCACCCAGCCCGGCAGCGACGGCCTGTTTCGCTGGAACGGACAAAGCTGGCTGCAACGCCAGGGACAGTGCTATCCGCTCGAACGGGACACTTCGGGCCAATGGCGCCTGAGCAAGGCCACTGGCATGCGCCATCGCCCGGCCCTGCGCGGCACTGACGAGCAACGCTGGTTGCTGGACCACGAGCGGCCCCTAGGGTGGAGCGAACAACGCCTGCTTGAACAGATGGGCCCCATCAACACGCCCCTCGCTCGACAAACTCTGGCCCTGCGCTGCAGTGGCTATGACAGTGCCGCCATGCGTCGGGCGTTGACCGACCGGCAACCCTTGCCGGCCTTGCTGGTCGACAGTTTCGAAAGCTTCTCTAGCGCAGCCAAGTACAGCAAAGCCAGCGCGCTACCAGGCAGCCAGGTACTGCGCCGCGACTTCCCTGGCTTGAGCGAGCGGGCCTGCAACGAGATCCTCGCCCAGGCCAGCCCCGAGGCCCTCGAGCAGTTGAGCAGTACCGCCCGGGTACCGATCGCACTGGCCGAGAAGGCACGCCGCTACCTGCGCGAGGCCCGCATCAACAAGGCACTGGCGCGCTTTTACCTGGAAACAGGCAGCGCGCTGGACCGAGATCGACTGGTGATGCAAACCTTGCAACGCCTGCCGGGCTGGTCGGGTGAGGTACGCCTCGAATTATGGGAGAACGGCCAGTTGCAGCATGTCGCCGGCGAATCAGGCCAGACGGTCAAGTCCGTCTGGCGTTGCGCCGACCACTACGAGCCACGTGATGAGCACAATCAACCGCTGGCCAACACCAGCGACCTGTTCCAAGCCATTCTGCAGGCCTTGCCCGACAGCGAACGCAGAGCCCTCGGCCTGCAGACCCATGAATCAGACCAACTGCGCGACGCACTGTTCGAGCGTGCCGCTAACGATCGCCAGCAAACGGCCCGGGACCTGAGCATGGCACCGGTACGCCCGCTGTATCGCTTGCCGACGCGCTTGCCCGGCACCAGGCGCCTGGGCTACAGGCTCAGCGGCCGTGGCGTGCAAGGATGGCTGACCGAGGACGAGCTATTCGACCAGCTCTACCCCGCCTCGCCACAGGACAATCGGGAACTGCTGCGCAGCAGCCTTCGCGAGCAGGCGGGGCCTGCCCCCGGTGCGTTCGCACGCCTGCTGGAGCAACTGCGCAGCGACTACCGTCAGCTCGACGAAAGCCTGCGGCGCTGGACCAACGATGCCGACGGCATCGCGGTCGGCGCACTGGATCAACGTCGGGTCTATCGCGGCGTCATGGCCGAACGTATCCGCACAGCCTGGCGACGGCAGAACCCACCTGACACGATCGCCCATTTCGACTACGTTGTGCTGCTCATTCATGGCCTGCACGTGGATGAACTACCGACCTTGCCCGTGCAACTGCCTCACGTCAGGCAACTGACCGTGAACGGGCTGGCGCACCCTGAAACCGCCAACCTGAACAACTTCCTGCGAGCCTTCCCACAAGTACGCTACGTGGACCTGACGGAGAACGCGCTGACGGCCTTGCCAGCATCCCTGAGTGAACTGCCCTTGCTCGATACCTTGGATGTCTCGGAAAACCGGCTGGAACTGGACAACGATACGGCACGGAACATCCTGGGCCAGCTGACCCGCTTGAACCACCTGAGTCTCACCGCCGCGATCGACACCTTGTCGGTAGGGACCCTCGAGCACTTGGCAAGGCTACCCGGGCTCAGCACCTTTCAGGCAGATGCCAACGAGCTGGTATTGGGTGCCGTCCATTTCCAGGCGCTCCAGCGCTGGCCTTCGCTGCGCGTATTGTTGCTTGGCCAGAACCAGATCAGCTTGGACGAGGCCGCGCGCGATGCCCTGGCCGGCCTGCACCGCTTGAGCCGGCTGTCGTTGAGTGAAAACCCACTGGCGCTGACGCCGAATGTTACCGGCTGGACGCAACTGCAGGAGCTGGACCTGGAAAGCACCGGCATCGATACATGGCCCATCGGCTTGCAACCCTTGCTCGATCAACAGCCCCTGGCGCTGCGCGAGCTGGACTTGAGCCGCAACGCACTGAGCGATGTGCCCGACCTGACCGATAGCAGCTTCGCCCGAGCCATTCGCGCAGGAGAAGACAATCTGTTCTTTTCCTTCCAGGACAACCCATTCACCGAGCCGGCCCTGGAACGCCTGAACGCTGCCGGGCTTGAGACCCCCGCCTATGCGGGCACCCCGCCGCAATGGTCGCAAGGTTGGCCCGAGGCGCTGCTCGACCACATCGCCGACACTGCGCCTGACCCACAATGGTCCCCTTTGTACGAGTTGCTCCAGCGCCTGCCCGGCACGGTCGAGTATCAGCGCAACCCGACGGTCCTGCGTCAACGCATGCAACAGGTGCTGCAAATCCTGGTCAACGCCCAGACATCCAGCGAAACCTGGGGCCAGGCGCAATTGCAACAACAGCTCAACGACCTGATCAACGATGCAGGCCAAGGATGCGTTGACCAGACCAGCCTGCTGTTCCAGCAGGTCGAGGCCGAGGTCATCACCTGGCATAGCGCCAATCATGCCAGCCCAGGCCACACCAATGATCAGCTGGCCGTCGCCTGTGCCAGGGGCATGCTCCGCCAGCGTCTGCTCGATGCCCAGATCGGTGACCTGTACAACACCCGGGTGGCCCGGCGCCAAGCCCTGCAAGAGGGACGCGCCGTCTTGCCGTCGCTGGTGGCGGGCGACGATATCAGTGACGCCAGCCTCAGCGAGGCGAACTACCTGCTCGACGAAGTGGAAATAGCCCTGCATGCACGGATGCAGTTGCGTGAATCCCTCGGCCTGCCGCCACAACCGGAGGAAATCGCGTTCGACTATCTGGCACGGCTGAGCGAGCCCACCTTGCAACAGCTGGCCAGCACCGTGCAGGCCGCCAGCGATGGGCCGCGCCTGATCGACTGGGCGATCGACCAAGCGTTCTGGCGTACTTGGTTGCAGCGCCTGCAGCCCCAGACGTTCGAAGCCTTCGAGCAGACCTGGGCGGGCGCCTCGGAATACTTCGACAGCCTCAGCGAGGCCGGCCCGGCCTCCGGCGCCTATCTGGGCTCAACCGTCCCTGCCGCGTTCATACAGGCGCTAGAGCAAGAAGCACCCAGTTTGACCTGGCGTATCGAGGGGGTACTGCAACGGATCGACCTGGTGTCGAACCGCTATGCAAATGAGACCACGCTTTACCCTCGCATTGCCGAACTGCTGCTGAGCAGCCGCGACACCGCCAGGCTCGCCTTGTTCCGGCAACTGACCACGACCATGGTCCAGGCCAATCCGCAGTAACCCAGCAGCCCCGCTCAAACGCTGCTCAAGGCGTGGGAGCGGACTTGCCGGCGATGGAAGAGTGCCGTCAAGCCCGCCCCCATACCCTTCAACCTTCAGAGGTACGAGCGCACCGGCCTTGCCGGCGCGCCTCGCTGCCACTGCACAGGCTGGCGGTAGGCGGCTACCCACTGCGCCAACGCCTCCACCGGCATCGGCATCGGCCTGGCGATCCCGTAGCCCTGCGCCAGTTCGCAGCCCAACCCCATCAACACCTGCCCGTGCTCGACAGTTTCCACCCCCTCGGCCACCACCTCGCGGCCGAACGCGCGGGCCAGGCCGATCACCGCCCCCGCCAGGGCCAGGTCATCCTGGTCGCGCAGAATGTCGCGCACGAACGACTTGTCGATCTTGATGGTCTGCGCCGGCAGGCGCTTGAGGTAGCTCAGCGAGGAGTAGCCGGTGCCGAAGTCGTCCAGGGAAAAGCGCACGCCCAGTGCCCGACAGGCATCCAGGCAGCGGCCAACCCGGGGCAGGTTGTCGATGGCCACCGACTCGACGATTTCCAGGTCCAGCCGCGCCGGGTCGACACCGGGATAACGCCCCAGCAACCGCGCCAGGCGCTCGACGAAATCGCCGCGCTGCAGTTGGCGGGCAGCGATGTTGACGCTCAACGACCAGTCACGCCCCGACAACTGCCACTGCTGCAGTTGCTGCAACGCCTGGTCGATGACCCACTCGCCCAGCTCGACGATCAGGTCGGTCTGCTCCACCAGCGGCAGGAAGTCCCCCGGCGGCACCGGCCCCTTGGACGGGTGCATCCAGCGCAGCAAGGCCTCGAAGCCCATGACCTGGCCACTGCGCATGTTCACCTTCGGCTGGTAGTGCAGGCACAGCTCGCCCTGGCGCAAGGCCCGGCGCACTCGCGCCACGGTCTGGTGGGTGGCCTTGAGCTCCAGCGCCTGGGACACATCGAACACATGGTAGCGGTTGCGCCCTTGCTGCTTGGCCACGTACATGGCCTGGTCGGCATTGCGCACCAGGGCGTCGGCGTCGTCGTCGTCCTGGGGAAACAGGGTCACGCCGATACTCGCGCTCAGGCTCAACACCTGCTCACGCACCACATAGGGCGCGGCCAGCGCGCGCAAGACCCGTTGCAACGCGGCATCGAGCTGTTGCGGGCCGTCGATATGGCGCAGGATCAGCACGAACTCATCGCCCGACAACCGCGCCACCGCGTCGCCACCGCGCAGGATGCTCTGCAGGCGCTGGGCCACTTCCACCAGCAGCAGGTCGCCGGTGGCATGGCCATAGCCGTCGTTGACCGCCTTGAAACCGTCCAGGTCGAGCATGCACACCGCCAGCGGAATGCTCTCGCGCCGGGAAAAGGCCAGGGCCTGGTTGAGCAGGTCGGAAAGATAGGCGCGGTTGGGCAGGCCGGTCAGCACATCGTGGCCCACGCGCCATTGCAGGGTGTGCAACAGCTGGCGCTTCTCGGTGACGTCGAAGCGGATCGACACGTACTTGCGCACCTTGTTGGTGTGCGGATCGATCAGCGGCACCATGGTGCTGTCCACCCAGTACAGCGAGCCGTCCTTGGCGCGGTTGCAGATCTCGCCCTTCCACACCCGGCCCGCCGCCAGGGCGCGCCACATGTCGAGGAAGAACGTCGGCTCGTGCAGGCCGGAATTGAGGATGCGGTGGTTCGCCCCCAGCAGCTCCTCGCGGCTGTAGCCGGAGATGCTGCAGAACTGCTGGTTGACATAGGTGATGCAACCGCGCAGGTCGGTCTCGGAAAAGATCGCGGCCGCATCCACGGCCGCGCGATAGTTGTCGTCCATATCCTTGGCAACCTAGCGGTTGAAGCGCTCCACCAACGCGCGCAAGCCGGCGCACACCTGCTCCAGCTCGGTACCGCGCGAGGCGGCGGCGTTGGCGCTGCGGGCGCTCTGCTGGACAGTGCCGGCCACGCCGTTGATCTGCCGCGAGACATCCTCGGCCACGGCCGACTGCTGCTGGGCGGCGGCAGCCATCTGCTGGCTCATGTCGCTGATCCGCGACACGGCATGGCGAATCCCCTGCAAGGCCTCCTGGGCCAGGGCCACCTGGGTCACGCCCTGCTCGGCGCCAGCGATACCCTGGCTGGCGATGTTCACCGCCTGTTCGGCGCCGCCGCGCAGGCTGTCGATGATGCTCTGGATGTGCAAGGTGGACTGGCGAGTCTTGTCGGCCAAGGCGCGCACCTCGTCGGCCACCACCGCGAAGCCGCGGCCCTGCTCGCCGGCCCGGGCGGCCTCGATGGCGGCATTGAGCGCCAGCAGGTTGGTCTGCTCGGCGATGGCGCGGATCATGCCGGCGGCCTCGGCGATGGCACCGGTCTGACCGGCCAGGTCGTTGACCGCCTGGTTGATCTGCCCGACCGTAGCGGCCAGGCCATGGATCGCCGCGCCCGTGGCATCGGCCACCTGGCTGCCCTGCTGGGCCAGCAAGTGCGCGGTCTGGGCCTGCTCGGCGGTCAACTGCACGTGCCCGGCGACTTCACCGATCGAGGCGGCCATCTCGGTCATCGCGGTGGCGGTCAAATCGGTTTCGGCGCGTTGTTCCAGCAAGGCCGTCTCGGTACCCCGCGACAGGCGCCCGGCGTCCTCGGCAGCCCCGGCCATCTGCGCGGCCAGGTCGCTCAGGCGGGTGAGCGCGGTCTTCAGCCGCGCCTCCTCGCTGATCAGGATCAGTTGCAGTTGCCCGGCGGCACCGGCCAGGTCGCTGTAGGTCAGCGCCGCCACCGGGTCGCCGAAGGTGTTGTCGGCGCCTTCGACGATACCCCGCAGGTGCCGGCCCATGCGGCTCTGGGCCCACAGCCCGACACCGGCGAACAGCGCCAAGGTCAGCCCCTGGGCGGGCAGGCCCGGCCACAGCTGATTGGCGCCGACCGCCAGCGCGCCGCCCGCCAGGGGCACCGTCAGGCCACGGCCGAGCAGGGCCAGGCGCCGGCCAGGCGACAGCGCCGCCTTGCCTTGGCGCAAGCGGGCATACAGGGCCTCGGCCCGGGCCACCTGCGCGCGGGTCGGGGACACCCGCACCGACTCGTAGCCGACCACCCGGCCGGCTTCGAGGATCGGCGTGACGTAGGCATTGACCCAGTAGAAATTGCCGTTCTTGCAACGGTTCTTGACGATGCCCATCCAGCTGCGGCCTGCCTTGAGGTACTGCCACATCAGTTCGAACACTGCCTCGGGCATGTCTGGATGGCGCACCAGGTTGTGCGGGCTGCCGATCAGCTCGTCCTGGCTGTAGCCGCTGATGGCGGCGAATTCGGCGTTGCAATAAGTAATCAGGCTGGCCGTGTCGGTCGCCGAAATGAGCCGCTGGTGCTCGGGGAAGCTTTGCTCGACCGGGTTGACCGGCAGGTTCTGACGCACGCTGAGACTCCATTCATACACGGCCCGACGACCTGCCTGCCAGAAAGCCAGGGGCGCCGGAACCGTTCATCGTGGATCAGTTCCAATGTCCGACAACGCAGGCTCATGGGCCGGCACTTGGCCGGATCGCCCTGGACAATCACTTGAATGACTGATCAATCAAAGCGGCCAATTCTACGAACTCCATCACATTTTGCAAACAAAGGTGATGGATCATGGCGTTGCGCTATATCGCCATATATCGTTAAGTGCTTGATTCTAAATGGGAATTAAGCGATGACGAGAACAGGTCTAGGCCCTGCCCTGCGCCGCTACCGCAAACTGGCGGGCTTCACTCAGGCACAACTGGGCGAGCGCACCGGCTTCGACCCCAAGACCATAAGCCGCTTCGAAACCGGCACCTATACCCCCAGCGTCGAGGCCCTGCTGGGCTTTGCCGAGGCGCTGGGGGTCAAGCCCAAAGCCTTCTTCGTCGAGCCCGACGACGAGCAAGAGCAGCGTGCCTATCTGTTCGGTGTCATCCATAACGCCCCGCCCAAGGACCTGGGCAAGCTGATCGCCGCCGTCGATCAGGTCCTGGCCAAACCCTGAAATCCCGCCACGCACCACGCTAGAGCAAACCCTGGGTCGATGCGCCACCACTGGTCAGACCGGTCAGGCCAAAATCCCTTGCAATGTCGGAATTTTCGGCGTTTCATGACCCTCGCAGTGAACAAACCGGTAAGACCACAATAATTAAGTCCTGCACTCTTTCGCTCCGTGTGGCTTGGGGGGCAAGGACACCGACCAGAGACTCCTCCCATGCTCAAATGGTGTTCGCGTTCGATCTTCCTCCAGGTGGTGCTCGGCCTCGCCCTCGGCGTTGTCTGCGGCCTGAGCTTCCCCGACCTGTCCCTGCAACTCAAACCCCTCGGTGACGGCTTCATCAAGCTGATCAAGATGCTCATCGGCCTGATCGTGTTCTGCGTGGTGGTCAGCGGCATCTCCGGCGCCGGCGACCTGAAGAAAGTCGGGCGCATCGGCCTCAAATCGGTGATCTACTTCGAAGTGCTGACCACCCTGGCCCTGGTGATCGGCCTGGTGTTCGCCTTCACCAGCGGCATCGGCAGCGGCGCCAACATCCACCTCGACCAGCTCTCCAGCAGCGATGCCGGCGCCCTGGCCGAACGCGGCGCGCACATCCACAGCACCACCACCTTCCTCATGGACCTGATCCCCACCTCGGTGGTAGGCGCCTTTGCCGACAACAATATCCTCCAGGTCCTGCTGTTTTCGGTGCTGTTCGGCAGCGCCCTGAACCTGGTGGGCGAATCGGCCTCGGGCATCTCGCGGCTGATCAACGAGCTGAGCCATGTGATCTTCCGCATCATGGGCATGATCGTGCGCCTGGCGCCGATCGGCGTGTTCGGCGCCATCGCCTTCACCACCAGCAAGTACGGCCTGAGCTCGTTGCAGCACCTGGGCGGGCTGGTGGCGCTGTTCTACCTGACCTGCGCCGGCTTCGTGCTGATCGTGCTGGGCACCGTCATGCGCCTGTCGGGCCTCAAGCTGCTGCCGTTCATCAAGTACCTGCGCGAAGAGCTGTCCATCGTCCTCGGCACCGCCTCCTCCGATGCCGTGCTGCCGCAGGTGATGCGCAAGCTCGAACACCTGGGCATCGGCAGCTCCACCGTCGGCCTGGTGATCCCCACCGGCTACTCGTTCAACCTCGATGGTTTCTCCATCTACCTGACCCTGGCCATCGTGTTCATCGCCAACGCCACCGGCACGCCACTGGCGATGACCGACCTGTTGACCATCCTGTTGGTGTCGCTGGTGACTTCCAAGGGGGCTCATGGCATCCCAGGCTCGGCCCTGGTGATCCTGGCCGCCACCTTGACCGCCGTGCCGGCGATCCCGGTGGTGGGCCTGGTGCTGGTACTGGCGGTGGACTGGTTCATGGGCATCGGCCGCGCGCTGACCAACCTGATCGGCAACTGCGTCGCCACCGTGGCCATCGCCCGCTGGGAAAAGGACATCGACCTGGAGCGGGCCAACAATGTGCTGGCCAACAAGCCGGGCTTCGCCCCCGCCAGCCGCAAGCAGGGCCAACCCCATCAACAGGAATTCTAAGCCCTTGGCCGCCGGCGCCCCGCGCCGGCCGGCCTTGCGCCAAGATGCCACGTCAACCAAGGAGCGAACCGTGATCAGCTCGTCGACCGTAGTCAATTCAGTGGTGGAGAAACTCCGCCAGGCCCTGGCCCGTGGCCAGTGGCGCAGCGGCGACATGCTGCCCGGCCAGCGCGAGCTGGCCGAGCAACTGGGCATCAGCCGCCCCAGCCTGCGCGAGGCGGTAATCGTGCTGGAAACCCTGGGCCTGGTGCGCTCGCTGCCGGGCAAGGGCGTGCTGGTGCTCGAGGCCGACGCCGCCCAGGCCCAGGAGCCGGAGGCCGTTGCCGCGGCCAGCCTGGCCGACGTGCTCGAACTGCGCTACACCCTCGAACCCTTCATCGCCGGCCTGGTCGCGCAATCGGCCGGCAGCCAGGACATCGGCCAACTGCGCCTGACCCTGATGGACCTGCGCGAAGCCCTCGAGGCCCAGGACCACGAGGCCGGGGTCAACGCCTACATCGCTTTCCACGAGGCATTGTTCGCCCTGACCACCAACCCGATCTTCCAGAGCGTGGTGCAACAGACCGGCAACGCCCTCAAGCAAAGTGCCGAGATGCTGCGCAATTCGCCCGAGCACCTGGCCGCGCGGCTGAGCGAGAACGAGGCGGTGGTGCGGGCCATCCGCGAGCGCAACAGCGCCCTGGCCAGCCTGCAGATGCGCCGGCACATCCTCGCCGAGGGCCAGCGCATGGGCATTGCCCTGAACATCCCGGACGACCACCCCGGCACCTGAATAAAAGAAGGAGAGCGACCATGAGCGCCTGCGCCCCCCACCTGCCTGCCCTGCTCGGCGTCGGCGAGACCCGCCTGTCGGCCGAGCAGATCTACCCCCGGCTGTTCGACGCCATCCTCGAACAGCGCCTGCCGCCGGGCAGCCCGCTGCCCGAGCAGGCGCTGGGCAACGCCTTCGGCGTCAGCCGCACGGTGATCCGCCGGGTGCTCGGGCGCCTGTCCGATCAGCAGGTGGTGGTGCAACGCCCCAGCCACACCGCGCACCTGGCCGCGCCCGACCCCGAGCAGGCGCGCCAGGTGCTCAGTGCCCGGCGCCTGGCCGAGACCACGCTGATCGGCCTGGCTACCCAGCGCGCGCGCCCGGCGCAGATCCGCCAACTGCGCCAACTGGTCGAACGCGAGCGCCAGCACCATGAGCGCGGCGAGCGCTGCACGGCCATTCGCCTGGGCGGCGAGTTCCACATGAAGCTTGCGCAAATGGCCGCCAACGCACCGCTGGCGCGCTTTCTCGACGGCCTGGTACCGATGACCTCGCTGATCATCGCCCGCTATGAGTCACCCTGCTGCGAGCACTGCGCCTGGCAGGAGCACGCGGCGATCATCGATGCGGTGGAGCGCGCCGACGAGGCCTGCGCCCTGGCCTTGATGCACGAGCATCTGGACCGCCTGGAAGCCAAGCTCGACCTCGATCAGAACGGCTGCGCGTAGCGCTTGCGCCACCACGTGCTCGGCCTGCACCAGCAAAGTGGCGCGCACTGCAGGGCCTCGACGCTGCGCCCCGGCACCTTGTGCCGCATCATCCGCCAGTCGGGCTGGCCGCGCTGAACCCCAGGGCGTCGACCCCGGCCAGGATCTGCACCTGGTCACCCAGCGACCACTCCGCCGCCCGCGCCGCCAGGGCGGCGGGCACCCCTGGCGAGCCGCCCGGCCCCGGCGGCACGTCATAGGTGGCATGGGCATCGTGGGGCAGCAGCACATCGAACCCCCGTTGCAGCGCGGCGCGCGCGGTGGCGGCCAGGCACATGTCCGAAAGCAACCCGCACAGGGCCAGCCGGCGAACGCCAAGCGCATTCAGCAGCGCTTGCAGTTCGGTTTCGTCAAAGCCGTCGTCCTCGGTTTTGACCACTACGTGCTCACCCCGGACAGGCGCGAAGTACAGTTGCCAGCCCGCGCTGTGCGGGGCGTCCGGGCTGCCGGGCGCCCCGTCGTTCTGCAGGAAGATCACCGGCACCCCGGCCTGGCGGGCGCGGGCCAGCAGGCGGGCGATGCTCGCCTGCAAGGCCAGGTGTGCAGGCACCGCATCGGCGCCCTCCATGAACGCGCACTGCACATCCACCAGCAGCAGGGCATCGGCAAGGGTCATCGGCGCTCCAAAGGTCGCAAGAGAAGTGCCGAGCATAGCGCAATGCCGTACCCTGCCCGGCGTTTCCACCACAGAGCCTTGGAGGGCTTATGAACCACAGCATCGCGCCAGTTGGCGCGGAACACTTCGATCGGCTTGCCGATCTCTGGGAAGCCTCGGTGCGGGCGACCCATGACTTTCTCCCCGAGGGCTATGTCGAGCGCTTGAAGCCGCTGGTGCGCGAGCAGTACCTGGGCTTTGTCCAGCTGCGTGCCTGGCGCGATGCCCAGGGGCAGATCCAGGGCTTTGCCGGGGTGCATGACGGCAAGCTGGAAATGCTCTTCGTCGACCCGGCGTGCGGGGGCCAGGGCATCGGCAAGGCGCTGCTGGCCCAGGTGATCGAGGAGCTGGGCGTGCGGGAGGTCGATGTCAACGAGCAGAACCCGCAGGCGGTGGGCTTCTACCTGAAGCACGGGTTCGTCCAGGCCGGGCGCAGCGAAGTCGATGGCCAAGGCGACCCCTACCCATTGCTGCAACTGAAACTGGAGCACTGAACATGCCTTGCCAACCTGCAAAGGGGGCCGCTCTGCGGCCCATCGCAGGGCGAGCCCGCTCCTACCGGTATTGCCCAGTATCGGTAGGAGCGGGCTTGTCTGGCGCCCCGTCCAGCAGGACAAACCTATACTGCCGATAGCCCCTTTTCTGGGAGGCCGTCGGCGTGAAACCCAGCCTGGTGATTGTCCTACTGTGCCTGTTGCTGGCCCTGGCCGGCTGCGCCGGCAAACGCCCGCCCGCCCCGCCGCCGCCGCAGAACCTGCCGCCAGCCGTGTGGCAGCGCATCGACCAGGACATCGTCGAGGCCTCGGTTGCCGCCGCAGGCTCGGCCAACGACTATGCCCGGCGCTCGATGCGGGTGTGGAAAGCGCAGGTGCAGCAACGTACCGAGAACGATTTCATCCCCTGGTTCACCGGCTACTGGACCCAGCAATGGCTCACCCTCAAGGTGGCCTGGTACAAGATGAACAGCGGCAACGGCCAGGCGCCGCCGGAGAAACGCCTGGGCCTGTACCTGCAGGAGCAATACCGCCAGCGAGTGATCGAGCCGGTGGCCGAGCAGATCAACCCCGAAGGCATTCGCGACCGCGCCAGCGAGCTGTACCTGCAACTGCTCGGCCAGCAATTGCCGGCGATCATCCAGCGCTACAACGCCCCGCCCGAGCAGTTCAGCCAGCGCCTCAACCGCATCCCGATCATCGCCCTGGGCCCACCGCCGGCGCGCAACGCCTCGCTCTATCAACTGCTGCGGGCCCAGTCGCTGGCCCAGCAACCGGCCTGGCAGTCGCTGCGCCAGCACCTGCACCAGCAGGCCGCCAAGGCGCCCGGGCAGACCGAGGCAGGGCTGTCGTCGGTGGCCACCCAGGCCAGCGAGAAGCTCGGTGCCACGCTGGCCCCGCGTGGCGCGGCCAGCGCCATCGCCGCCGCAGTGGGCAAGGCGGCGGGGGCGTTGATCTCGGTGGCGGCAACCGGTTACGGGCTGATCACCCATGACCGTGAACAGCCACAGATGGTCGAGCAGTTGCGGGTGATCCTCAATGTGGCGCTGAACCAGGAATGGCGGGAGCTGATGGAGAACCGCCAGAGCGGCGCCATGGCCGGGGTGTATTACCTGTCGGGGCAGGTGGAGGACAGTTTGCTGGGCAACCGAGCGCCCTGAGCCGAAGCCGACACGCTCCTGTAGGAGCGGCCTTGCGTCGCGAAAAGGGCTGCGCAGCAGCCCCAGGATTTCAGCCCTTATGCAAAGATCGCCGGTTGCGGCCCTGCAATGTCCGTAGCCAGCCTTGCTGACGAGCCAGGCGACGCGGTGGATGGCACCGGCAACGCCGGTGTTCGCCGGCAAGCCGGCTCCTACAGACTGTGTCAGGCCGCCGCCATGGCCGAGGTCGGCAGGCCGAAGATCCGGTCGAACGCCCAGTTGTAGAGGAAGGTGTAGCAGGGGATCAGGATGATGAACGCCAGGTCCACCACAAACGCCTCCAGCAAGCTCATGCCCAGCCACCAGGCGATCAGCGGGATCAGGTACACCACCAGGGTCAGCTGGAAACCAACCGCATGGGCCACCCGCCGCGCCACGCTGCGCCCGCGGGTGGCCTGGCGGCTTTCCCAGTACTCGAACAGGCTGTTGTAGATGAAGTTCCAGGCCATGGCGATGGTGGTGATCATCACCGCCAGGGGGCCGGTGTGCGAGGCCTGGGTATCGGACAGGTAGGCCAGCCCCAGGGTCGACATGCACAGGCCGATCAGTTCATAGAAGGTCACGTAGACCAGTTTGCGTTTGAGTCCTTGCACGGGTTTACCTTGACTGCCGGGTTCACGAAAGACGCGCAGGATGCATCAATGGTCTTGACAGAAAAAGTTGGCAGCTTTCAGATTTACTGAAAGGAGACTGCCATGAACTTTTCCAGCGACACCATCCTGCTCTTCCTCGCGGTGCTCGACCGCGGTTCGTTTTCCGCTGCCGCCCGGGCCTGCGGGCGCGTGCCCTCGGCGGTCAGCATGGCCATCGGCAACCTCGAGGCGGAGCTTGGCTACCCGCTATTCCTGCGCGGCTCACGCGAGGCGCGCCCCACCGCCCAGGCCCAGGCCCTGGAACCCCACGCGCGGCTGATCGCCGAGCAACTGGGGCTGCTGCAGGTGCATGCCCTGGAGCTGTCCCGCGGGCTGGAAAGCAGCCTGGCCATCGCAGTGGTGCCGGATATCGACCAACGCCCGCTGCTCACGGCCATCAGCCGCCTGGGCGAGCGCTACCCACTGCTGGACATCGAGCTACTGGCCGCGCCCCAGGAGGAGGCCCTGCAACTGCTCGACAGCGGCCGGGTCAACCTGTGCCTGGCCTTTGCCGGGTTGCAGGTCGATGCCCGGCGCAGCTTCCAGTACATCGCCATGGAATCATTGGTGGCCACCCTGTCGCCCCACCACCCTGCCCTGCGCGAAGGGCGTATCCGCCACCTCGAGGACCTGGTCAGCCTGCGCCAGATCCTGGTCCGCAGCCGCGACTTGCCGTTGTCCGACCCCCGCTCGTTGATCGGCACCTCGCACTGGCGCACCGACAGCCTCGACCTGGCGGTGCAGATGGTCGAGGCCGGCCTGGGCTGGGGCGACCTGCCGTTGTCGCGAATCGCCCCGGCGCTGGCCGCCGGGCGCCTGGTGCGCCTGCGCTTCCAGAACACCCGCAACGAGCTGCAACTGCCGGTACACGCCTTCTGGCTCAAGCAGCAACCCCTCGGCCAAGCCGCCCGGGCCTTGGTCGGCTTGCTGTCGCCGCAATAATTTGTCACGGCCTTATGGCGTATCCGCCAACAACTGCGACATTTAGTCTTTCAACATTTTTCAAAAGCGGCCGATAACCGTGGCAACAGGTCCCGCCACTCGTGCCACAAGCGCGCGGCGCCCTCCTTTCACTGGCTCAAGGTCTCGAAACATGAACCTGAAATTCCGCCACAAGATCCTGCTCAGTGCCTGCGCCGTCGTGGTCCTGGCCTTCGCGCTGTTCACCCTCTACAACGATTACCTGCAACGCAACACCATCCGCCAGAACATCGAGTCGTCGGTGCGTCAGGCTGGCGCGCAAACCGCCAGCAGCGTGCAGAACTGGATGAGCGGGCGCATCCTGGTGCTGGAAAACCTGGCCCAGGACATCGCCCAGCAAGGCGCTGGCAACAACGTGCCGGGGCTGGTCGACCAGCCGTCGTACACCAGCAACTTCCAGTTCACCTACTTCGGCCAGAACACCGGCCTGTTCACCCAGCGCCCCGACGCCAAGATGCCTGACGGCTACGACCCGCGTCAGCGCCCCTGGTACACCCAGGCCGTGGCCGCCAACCAGACCATGCTGACCCCGCCCTACATGGCCGCGGTCGGTGGCCTGGTGGTGACCATCGCCATGCCGGTCAAGGCCAAGTCCAGCGGCGAGCTGATCGGCGTGGTCGGCGGCGACCTGAGCCTGAACACCCTGGTCGACATCATCAATGCCGTGGACTTCGGTGGCCTGGGCCACGCGTTCCTGGTGGACCGTAATGGCCAGGTGATCGTCAGCCCGGACAAGGACCGGGTGATGAAGAACCTCAAGGACATCTACCCAGGCTCGCCGCTGCGGGTGGAAACCGGCATCCAGGAAGTCAGCCTCGATGGCAAGGACCGCATCATCTCCTTCGCCCCGGTGGACGGCCTGCCGTCGGCACAGTGGTACATCGGCCTATCGATCGACAAAGAAAAGGCCTACGCCCCGCTGAGCCAGTTCCGCACCTCGGCCATCATCGCCATGCTCATCGCCGTGGCCGTCATCGCCGGCCTGCTGGGCCTGCTGATCCCGGTGCTGATGCGTCCGCTGACCACCATGGGCCGCGCCATGCAGGACATCGCCGAAGGTGAAGGCGACCTGACCCGCCGCCTGACCGTCGAGCAGAAGGACGAGTTCGGCGAACTGGCCACCTCGTTCAACCGCTTCGTCGAGCGTATCCACGCCTCGATCAGCGAAGTGTCCTCGGCCACCCGCCTGGTCCACGACCTGTCGGAAAAAGTCGTCGGCGCCTCCAACGCCTCGCTGTCTGGCTCCGAAGAGCAGAGCATGCGCACCAACAGCGTCGCCGCGGCGATCAACGAGCTGGGCGCCGCCACCCAGGAAATCGCCCGCAACGCCGCCGATGCCTCGCAGCACGCCAGCGGCGCCAGCGAGCAGGCCAACGGTGGCCGCGAGGTGGTCGAGGAAGCGATCAGCGCCATGACCGCGCTGTCCGAGCGCATCAGCGAGTCGTGCGAGCAGATCGAGACCCTCAACGCCAGCACCGACGAGATCGGCAAGATCCTCGACGTGATCAAGGGCATTTCCCAGCAGACCAACCTGCTGGCGCTCAACGCCGCGATCGAGGCGGCCCGTGCCGGTGAAGCCGGCCGTGGCTTCGCCGTGGTCGCCGACGAGGTGCGCAACCTGGCCCACCGGACCCAGGAATCGGCCGAAGAAATCCACCGCATGATCACCAGCCTGCAGGTGGGCTCGCGCGAGGCGGTGCACACCATGAACACCAGCCAGGTGTCCAGCGAGCAGACCGTGCAGGTGGCCAACCAGGCCGGCGAGCGCTTGGCCAGCGTGACCCAGCGCATCGGCGAGATCGACGGCATGAACCAGTCGGTGGCCACCGCCACCGAGGAACAGACCGCCGTGGTCGAGAGCCTGAACCTGGACATCACCCAGATCAACGCGCTGAACCAGCAAGGGGTGGAGAACCTCAACGAAACCCTGCGCCACTGCGACGCCCTGAGCCAGCAGGCCGGGCGCCTGAAGCAGCTGGTGGGCAGCTTCCGCATCTAAGCCACCGGTTTCGCCGGCAAGGCCGGCTCCTACGGCAGTCGCGACCCTGCAACCCGTAGGAGCCAGCCTTGCTGGCGAACCCAGGCGACGCGGTGGCCGGCCGGCTCCTACAGCAATCCCGTGTAGGCGTCGGCCTTGCCGGCGTAGACGCCGGTCAAACCACCGCCACCCTCCCCGCTTTACCCCGCCGCAGCCAGCCCACCAGCACCGCCACCATCAGCACCAGCCCCAGGTAGCCGAACAGCGGATACACCTGCCCGACCAGGCTGATGAACCCCACCAGGCTGCACGCGAACCCCACGCCCCCGGTCACCACCGCCGCCCAGCGAAACTTCGCCGTGCCTGCCGGCAGCAGCCGCGACAGGAACGAGAACAGCGTGCCCACGGCGGTGTTGACGATCATGCCGAAGATGATCAGGCACATCAGCAACCCCAGCAGCGGCGACACCTCGCTGGCAATCGACAGCATCGGCATCGGCAAGGCGGCCACGCTGTCCAGGCGCGACAGCAACCCCGCGCTCATCACCAGCATCAAGCCGCCCAGCGCCGCGCCACCGAGCAGGCCGCCGACCACCGCCACCCGGCCCGTGCGCGCCGAGCCGCCAAGGATCGCCAGGATCGGCGCCCCGGCGACGATGTTGTAGGACACATACAGGAACGCCCCGAGCAACCAGTGCCGCGCGCCGGCCACCTGCTGGCTGGCCAGCTGGTCGAGGGCGGCGAAGCTCTGGCTGCGGCTGCACACGGCGTACAAGGCGATGGCCGACGCCACCAGGATCAGCAGCGGGGTGATCGCGCCGATGGCGACCATGACCTTTTGCACCTCCAGGCAGACGATGGCCACCACCAGCACGGTGACCAGCACGCTACCGGCCAGCGCCGGAATGCCGAACTGCTGCTCGAGCAAGGCGCCGCCCCCGGCGAGCATGACCACGGTCACGCCGAACATGAAGAAGGTGATGAGCCAGTCGACGAAACGGCCCAGGTGACGGCCGCAGATGGCCTCGATGACGGCCTTGTGCGAAGTGGCCCGCAGGCGGTTGCCCAACCCGGCCAGGGCCATGCCGAGGAAGGTGAACAAGGCGGCGCTGACCAGCGCGCCGACCAGGCCCCACAGGCCGAAATCGACGAAGAACAACAGCAGTTCCCGCCCGGACGCGAAGCCCGCCCCCACGATCACGCCGACGAATGCGCCGGCGATCTTCAGCTGCTCTTGCATGTGCACCTCTGGTTCTTATTGTTGTATCGCGCTCAGGGTAGGAGCCGGCTTGCCGGCGATGGGCCGCGGCGCGGCCCTGGATCATTCACGCCTGGCCGAGATAGGCCTGCACCTCGATTTCCACATCCACCCCCAGCGCCAGCGCCGAGGCCACGGTCGAACGCACCGGCAACGCCGCGCCGAAGAATGCCTTGTACACCTCGTTGAAACCGGCGAAGTGGCTCATGTCCGACAGCCACACGGTGGCTTTCACCACCTGGTCGAAACCCGCGCCGCAGGCTGCCAGGCTCTCGCCGATACGCTCACAGACGGCGCGGGTCTGGGCCTGGATATCGCCCTTGACCACCTCGCCATCGGCGTTCATCGGGATCTGCCCGGACAGGAACAGGAAGCCACCGGCTTTCACCGCGCGGGAGAAAGGAAACGGTAGGCTGCTGGGAAAACGCTGGATGTCATTGCTCATGGGTAGTCTCCATGGAAGGTTGGCTGAAACGTGCCGGGGACAGCCGAGCAGGCTCGACGCCCTGGCGGACAAGGCTGGCACACAGCGGCTGGCCCAGCAGCAGGTCGGCGGCCAGGCGCGAGGCCCCGGCGGCGGACTGGATGCCATAACCGCCCTGCGCGGCCAGCCAGAAGAACGCCGGTGCCACAGGATCGAAGCCGATCACCAGGTCGCCGTCGGCGACGAACGAGCGCAAGCCCGCCCAGCTGTGGCTCGGGCGGCGGATCTCGAGGGTGGTCATGGCTTCGATGTTGTAGATGCCCAGGGCCAGGTCCAGTTCTTCCGGGGCGGCGTCCTGGGGCTCGACCGGGTCGGCGTTGGCCGGTGAGCCGAGCAACTGGCCGGCGTCGGGCTTGAAGTAGAAGCTCTCGTCGACCCCGATCACCGCCGGCCAACGGCCGAAATCGTGCTGGGCGGGGCCGGGGAAAGTGAAGGCGCTGCGCCGGCAGGGTTGCAGGCCAACCCTGGCCACGCCGCACTGCTCGGCCACCTGGTCGGCCCAGGCCCCGGCGGCGTTGACCAACTGCCGCGCGCGCAGTCGGCTGCCATCGGCCAGCTCGATATGCCAGAGCGGGTCCAGGTAATGGGCCCGGGCCACTTCGGCGTTGCAGCGCAGCTCGCCACCGGCCTGGCGGAACCCGCGCAGGAAGCCCTGGTGCAGGGCATGCACATCCAGGTCCATGGCGCCGGTTTCGTGCACCGCCCCGGCCAGCCGTTCACCGCGCAGGCTCGGCACCAGTGCCAGCGCCGCCTCGCGGTCGAGCAGGCGGACGGCGGTGCCGTTGGCCAGGTTCTGCGCGTAGGTCGCCTCCAGCAGGTCGCGTTGCGCAAGGTCGGCCACATACAGGCAGCCGCGCGGTTCCAGCAACGGATGCTCGCAGAAGCCCGCCGGCGGCTGCTGGTAGAACGCCCGGCTGGCGCGGGTCAGCGCCTGGATCTGCGGGGTGCCGTAGGCCTCCATGAACATCGCCGCCGAGCGCCCGGTGGAGTGGTAGCCCGGCTGCGCCTCGCGCTCGAGCATCAGCACCTGGCGCTGGCCGGCCAGGCGGTAGCCCAGGGAAGCACCGGCAATGCCGGCGCCAATGATCAAGGTGTCGTGGATCGGTCCCATGCGCGTTCCTGCAAGCTAATTATCATTTGTGAGAATTCTAATATATGAGAATTTCGGATTGTGCAAGCCGACACGGTAAGATGCCCGACCAAAGACCTGCCCGAGTACCCCATGCCCGACACCCCAGCCACCGGCCCCCAACTCGACCGCAGCGCGGTCGGCGCGCGTCTGCGCCAGCTGCGCAAGCGCCGGCAGATGACCCTCAAGCAACTGTCGGCGCAAAGCGGCGTGCCGCTGTCGACCTTGTCGAAGATGGAGCTGGCGCAGGTGTCGGTAAGCTACGAGAAACTGGCCGCGGTCGCCCGCGCGCTGAACCTGGACATCGCCCAGCTGTTTCGCGCCAGCAGCCCGAGCGTGGCGGCGCAAACGGCCAGCGTGGTGGTCGACTCGCTGAGCACCGTGGCCGGTTACGCCACCGGCACCTACGACTACTACCCGCTCGCCGGGGCTTTCCCGGAACGGCGCATGACCCCGGCCTATGCCCGCATCATCGCCCGCGAACGCGGCCAGTTCGCCGATTACATCCGCCACCCTGGGCAGGAGTTCGCCATGGTCATCAGCGGGCGGGTGCGCATCGAGTTCGAGACCGGCGAGGCGGTGAGCATCGGCCCGCAGGAGACCGCCTATTTCGACAGCCAGGTGGGGCATATCTACCTGTCGGAGAGCGAGGATGGCGGCGATGCGCAGGTGATGGTGGTGATGACCGATCGTTGACGATCTGGGGTTACCCATCCCTTGTAGGAGCGGCCTTGTGTCGCGAAAGGGCTGCGCAGCGGCCCCGCCGATCTTTGCCTAATACTGAAATCCTGGGGCCGCTGCGCAGCCCTTCGCGACACAAGGCCGCTCCTACAGGAAGAGACGCAGGCTGCCAGCGAACGGTTATAACCTAATAACGAACAAGTCTATTTGGCTATAAAAAAATCTATATGCTGGGCAGCATCCGATCACGGGCAAAGCTGGGCGTCGAGTAGCGTATGGATGTAGGTTCTTTCGGTTTCACCATTGCCGGGCTGGTTGTCGGTTTCATCGTCGGCATGACCGGCGTCGGCGGCGGCTCGCTGATGACCCCGATCCTGCTGTGGTTCGGCATCAACCCAGCCACCGCCGTGGGCACCGACCTGCTCTACGCCGCCATCACCAAGGCCAGTGGCGTCTGGGTGCATGGCCGCAACAAGAACATCGACTGGAAGATCACCGGCTGGCTGAGCCTGGGCAGCGTGCCCGCGGCAGCCCTGACCCTATGGTTTCTCAGCACCCTGCACGCCGACACCTCGGCGCTCAACGCCATCATCAAGCAAGGCCTGGCGGTGGTGCTGATCCTCACGGCCCTGGCGATCCTGTTCAAGTCCAAGCTGCAGGCCTTCGCCAGCAAGCACGCCAGCGATCACTACCACCTCAGCGACCGCACCCTGAATACCCTCACCGTGGTCACCGGCGTGGTGCTGGGGGTGATGGTCACCCTCACCTCCATCGGCGCCGGCGCCCTGGGCACCGTGGCGCTGTTCCTGCTCTACCCGTTCCTGGTCACCCGCCGCCTGGTCGGCACCGAGATCGCCCACGCCGTGCCGCTGACCCTGGTCGCCGGCCTGGGCCATGCCGGCATGGGCAACATGGACTGGTCGCTGCTGGGCTACCTGCTGCTGGGTTCGCTGCCGGGGATCTACCTGGGCAGCCACCTGACCGGGCGCATCTCCGACCGGGTGCTGCGACCGTGCCTGGCGACCATGCTGTTGCTGATCGGCTACAAACTGGCGTTCTGAGGCGACGGGTGATGGAGACACCGGCTGCGCCGGTGTGCGCCGGCAGGCAGGCCAGGACAGACAGGTAGCAATCTGTCACTATCGGCCCTCGTCCGCCAGATGTCCCAGCCATGCCTGATACACCCCAATCATTGCTGCTCGCCCTGCGCGAAGCCACCCGTGCCAGCCACAAGCGGCTGGAGGCGCGCCTGCCGTTTTTCAGCGCAGGCTTCGACCTGGCGCGCTACCGCGACCTGATGGCCGCCTACCACGGTTTCCACGCGCCACTGGAGGCCAGCCTGGCCGGCTACCAGGGACGCGAGCGCGCCAAGACACCCGCCCTGGCCCAGGACCTGCGCACCCTTGGCGTCGAGGTCGAGGCCTTGCCGCGCTGCCAGCAGCTGCCGCGGATCGACGACGAGGCCAGTGCCCTGGGGGTGATGTACGTGCTCGAGGGTTCCACCCTCGGCGGCCAGGTGCTCAAGCAGGCCATGGCCGAACGCCTGGGCATCGACGCGGCCAGCGGCGGCGCTTTTCTCGACGTCTACGGCCCGCTGACCGGCACGCACTGGCGCAGCTTCCTCGGCCGGCTCGGCGCCTTCGCCCACCAGCCCGACAGCGAAGCCCGGGCGCTGCAGGCCGCAGTGGCCACCTTCGATTGCTTCGAGCACTGGCTCGAGCAACGCAACACCTTGCTCGACTAGCGCCGCCACAGGCGTTTGACATCGCTTTGCCAGCAGACTATCTTCGCGTGCTTTTTTTTGAAAAGCCCATGGAAGAATAAGAGTTGCCAAGGAGGCAATACGCGTGTCTCGCCTGTCCGCAATCCCTCTCGCCTGTGTGTTGCTCGCCGCCAGTTCGGCCGTTTTCGCCAGCACCGGCAGTGCCCCTGCAGCGCCATCCCCCAGCACCCTGTCGATCCCGCGCAGCGTGCCGGCCAGCGTGCCGTCCGTGACCACCCCGGACACTTCCGAATTCTATACGGCGCTCAAGGGCACCCATTACAGCTACCGCTGCCTCTCGCCCTTCACCGCCCCCGGTGAACAGGCCGCGGTCGAGGTCTGCGAAATCCCGCCGGTGGAACTGCAACTGCACGGCTGGCCCGAGACCGAAGTCATCCAGCTGATCAGCGGGCAAGTCCAGATCAGCGAAGCCGATGGCACCCAGAAGCTCTACCAGGCCGGCGATACCTTTGTCCTGCCGCAAGGTTTCAAGGGCATCTGGAAACAGCCGGCCACCATCACCAAGGTGACGGTCCGCCACCCGCTGTACTGGAAAGACTGACCCACTGATAACCCCACACCCGCCGCCACCCGGCGCCGGGTGCCTGCGCTCGCACCCCATCGGCAGCGCTGGCGCGGGCTTGCCTTCACCCTTTGAACAAGATGAGCGAATCGTGACCCCAACCGTTTACCTGGGCGGCATCGCCTGTGAAACCGGCCAAGCCGTGGACATCGAAGCGGCGCAGATGGCGCCACAGACACGGGCGCTGCTGCAATCGGCAGCCAATGGCGTGCGCTGTTTTTCCCATCACCCTGGCCAGCCCTGGGAGCTGCTGACCCGCGCGGTGACCCGTGCCTTGGCCGACAGTGGCCGCCAGCCCGGCGACATCGACGCGGTGTTGCTGGTATCGGGCCAGCTCGATGCCCAGAACACCCTCGACGCCCAGTGGCTCGCCGAGCTCGGCCGCACCCTGCACATGCAGACCGTGCCGTTCTACAGCGTCGGCCTGGCCGGCTGCGCAGGCTTTCACGCCGGCCTGAAACTGGCCGCGGCGCTGACTGCCAGCGGCGAGGCCGAGCAGGTGCTGCTGGTCACCTTCGACCAGGCCGGCGAGGCTCTGCAACGGGTGTATGGCGAGGGCAGCGACTTCGTCTACGTCACCGGCGACGCTGCCGCGGCCTGCGTTGTCAGCCGCGAGCCGACGCGCATGCAGTACGCCCTGCGCGGCAAGGTGCAGTACAGCGCCAACACCGAGCAGATCGAGCACTTCTCCAACGACACCGACATGCGCAGCATCGCCGCGCTGGTCAAGCAGGCCTGCCAGCAAGCCGAGCTCGCCCCGCGTGCCGTGCAGCATTTCATTTGCAACAACTACACCCTCGAGGCGACCCGGCTGTTCTGCCAGCTGGCCGGTATCAGCTTCAGCAAGGCGGTGACCGCGCCGTTGGCCCGCCATGCCCACTGCTTCAGCGCCGACAACCTGATCAACCTCAGCCACCTGCACAGCGCAGGCACGCTGCAAGCGGGCGAGCATGCCTTGCTGTTCAGCACCGGGCCGTTCCAGCTGGGGGCGTGCCTGGTCACGCGCCTGGACGCCTGAGGGCCGCGCCGATGACTTGCGTAATCCAGCGCTTGTACGCCAGCGCCCAGCGCCACCTGCGCCAACCCGCCCTGATTGCCGGCGAGCAACAGCTCGACTACGCCGGGCTGCTGGCCCGGGTCGAGGCCATAGCGGCGCAGTTGCAGGACCAGGTTGCCCGCGAGCATGGCCGGGCCATCGCGCCCACCGACAAGATCGGCCTGTCCCTGGGCAAGGGCATCGACCTGTATGTCGCGCTGCTGGCCATCCTGCGCACGGGCGCCAGCTATGTGCCGATCGACCCGGCCTTGAACGAAGACAGCCGCCAGCAGTTGCGCGAACGCTGCCGCTGCGCGTTGGTGCTGACCCCGCAGTGGTTGCAAGCCCATGGCCAGGCCGACCTCCCCGCCCCTGCGCCAGCGGCCAGCATTGCCAGCGACATCGCCTACACCATCTTCACCTCGGGCTCCACCGGGCGCCCGAAAGGGGTCAGCGTCACTCACCTGAGCCTGCTCAACCTGGTCGACTGGGCCATCGCCGCCTTCGACCTGGGCCCAGGCGCGCGGGTGCTGCAGTACTCGACCATCAACTTCGATGCCTCGGTGCTGGATATCTTCCCGACCCTGCTCAGCGGCGCCGCCCTGTGCATCGCCAGCGACCAGGAGCGGATGTCCGAAGCCGCGCTGGCGGCCTTCTGCGCCCGCCACGGCGTGACCCAGGCGTTTTTGCCGCCGCCGCTGCTGACCATCTTCGACCCCGCCCGCTTCCCCAGCCTGGCCACCGTGCTGACCGGCGGCGAAGCCTGTCACCCGCGCGCCATCGAGGCCTGGTCGCAGGGCCGACGCCTGTACAACCTCTATGGCCCGACCGAGGCCACGGTGCTGGTCAGCTGCAAGCGCATGAACGCCAACACCGCCGCGCAGAACATCGGCCAGGCGATCGGTGGCGTGCGCCTGCATGTGCTCGACGAACAGCAGCGCCCGGCCGAACAGGGCGAGCTGCATATCGCCGGCCTGGCCCTGGCCGCCGGCTACCTGGACGACCCTGCCGGCAGCGCCGAGCGCTTTATCAGCCTGCCGGCCCTGGACGCCTCGCGGCTGTACCGCAGCGGTGACCTGGTGCAGCGCGGCGCCGACGGCGAAATCCACTTCCTCGGCCGCCTCGACCGGCAGGTGAAGGTGCGCGGCTATCGTATCGAGCTGGAGGAAATCGAAGCGGCGCTGCAGCGCCTGGGCTACCAGGAAGTGGCGGTGACCGCCGACCCGCAGGCCGGGCTGGTGGCCTATATCGTCGCCCCAGCGCCCTTGAGCAGCCAACAGCTGCGCGACCAGTTGGGCCAGCACTTGCCGGACTACAAGGTGCCCCAGCAGGTGGTGCGCCTGGCGGCCATGCCCTACAAGCCCAACGGAAAGGTCGACCTGGGCCAGTTGCCCGCTCAGGTTCCGGCCGAGCAAGCGCAAGCCTGCAGCGAAGACCACGGCGACACCTTCGCGCGCCTGGCCGAGCTCTGGGCCAACGAATTGCAGGTGCCGCTGGCCTCGCTGGGCCCGGCGTCGGACTTCCGCGCCCTAGGCGGCTCGTCGATCAACATCATGCACCTGTTGTCTGCGGTGGAAACCGAGTTCGGCGAACTGGTCGACTTCATCGATTTCCTCGAAACCCCCACCCTTGCCTTCCTCACCCACACCCTTGAAGCCGGAGCCAGTCATCATGCTTGAGACACTCAACCACGTAGGCCTCACCGTCCTGAACATCGAAGAAACCCTGGCCTTCTACCGCCAGCTGACCAGCGTGGAAGTCTACGAAGAGGCGGTACGCATCAGCGGCGATGGCGTGGGCCAGGTCATCAATGTGCACAAGCCGGACTACACCTCGTGCATGGTGCGCATCGGCCAGCGCGACTTCGAGCTGATCGAGCATCACAGCTCCAAGGGCCGTCATATCATTTCCCAGCACAACGACTCCGGTGGCATCCACCTGGCGTTCATGGTCGACAACATCGACGAGGTGTTCGCGCGGGTCAAGGCCATGGGCATCACCCCCACCACCGAGCAGCCCTACACCGCCCGCGAGCTGGAAGGGTACCGGGCGTTCTTCTTCCGCGACATCAACAACGTGCAGATCGAAATCGGCCAGATCCACTGAATACGAGACCACGCCATGAACGTCATTGCCTGTGACCTGCAACACCTCGATGCCGCCGCGGACCTGTTCAACCAGTACCGCATGTTCTACGAAGAGGCCGACGACCTGGCCACCGCCCGGGCGTTTCTGCAAAACAACCTGGAAACCGGCAACTCGCGGATCTTCCTGCTGCTGGACGACAGCGGCCAGGCGCTCGCCTTCGCCCAGCTGTACCCGGCCACCTGCTCGCTGGCGATGAAGCGTTTCTACTGGCTGTACGACCTGTTCGTGGTGCCCCGCGCCCGCCGCGGCGGCCATGCACGCACGCTGATGAACCACCTCAGCGCCACCTTCAAGGCCGAAGGTGCCCAGCGCCTGAGCCTGGACACCGCGCGCAGCAACACAGCGGCGCAGGCCTTGTACGAGTCGCTGGGTTATGAAGCCGAACAGGACTTCATCACCTACCACCAGATGTTGAACGACTGAGGCGCAGGGCCACTGGGCGCTGTTCAGTTCAAGGAATACGGCTGCCAGCGGCAGCCAGGGCATGGAAACTCCAACGTGAAACATTCAACTGATCGCATCTACGATCTGCTCGGGGTCGGGGTCGGCCCGTTCAACCTCGGGCTCTGCGCCTTGCTGCAACCGCTGGAGCAGGTCGCCAGCCTGTTCTTCGAAGCCAAGCCACGCTTCGAGTGGCATGCCGGCATGCTGATCGGCGATGCCACCCTGCAAGTGCCGTTCACCGCCGACCTGGTGACCATGGTCGAACCGCGCAGCCGCTTCACCTACCTGAACTACCTGCATGAGCAGGGTCGCCTGCACCAGTTCTGCTCCTACGAGAGCTTCTACGCGCCGCGGGTCGAGTACAACCGCTACTGCCAATGGGTCAGCGAGCAGATGGACAACATCCGCTTCGGCTCGCGGGTGGTGGCGCTGGAAGTGATCGACGACATGTTCCACCTGACGGTGCTCGACCTGGCCAGCCAGCAGCAACTGACCTATCGCGGGCGCAACCTGGTGCTGGGGGTGGGCACCGAGCCGACCTGGCCGGCCATGGCCGACGCGGCGATGGGCCAAGGCAACTGCATCCACTCCAGCGCCTACCTGCAGAACAAGCAGGCGCTACAGACCCGGCGCGACATCACCATCGTCGGCAGTGGCCAGAGCGCCGCGGAGATCTTCCTCGACCTGTTGCGCGAGCAGCCGCGCCATGGCTACGCGCTGAACTGGCTGTCGCGCAGCCGCGGCTTCATCGCGATGGAGTATTCCAAGCTCGGTTCGGAACATTTTTCCCCGGACTACGCCGAGCACTTCCATGCCCTGCCCGAGCACAGCCGCCTGGCGGCGCTGCAAGGGCAAAGCCACTGGTACAAGGGCATTTCCCTGGACACCATCAAGGACATCTACGACTGCCTGTACCTGCAATCGATCGACAAACCCGTGCCGGTGGTGCTGCAGTCGCGCAGCGAGCTTGAGCGCATCGACAGCCATGGCCAGCGCCTGGCCCTGGATTTCCGCCAGCTGGACATGCACAAGCGGTTTCGTTTCGACACCGACGCGCTGGTGCTGGCCACCGGTTACGACTATGTGTTCCCGCCGTTCCTGCGCAGCCTCGAGCAATGGCTGGAGTTCGACAGCAAGGGCCATGCCGCGGTGAATCGCGACTACACCCTGAAGACCTCAGGGCACATCAAGGGGCGGATCTACGTGCAGAACGCCGAGATCCACTCCCACGGCGTCGGCGCGCCCGACCTGGCCATGGGTGCCTTGCGCAGCGCCAGCATCATCAACCACCTGACCGGCACCGAGCATTACCAGCTGCGCAACCGCAACGTGTTCCAGACCTTCGGCATCGCCCCGCAGTGGTTGCCGGGGGCCGAGGCCGAGGTCAAGGCCCTGCACGGCAATCCCGCACGGGCCTGAGGGGGACCGACCTCGCGCAGACGCCCCTCTGTAGGAGCCAGCCTTGCTGGCGAACCAGCCGACGCGGTGCATGGCACCGGCTGCGCCGGTGTTCGCGGGTAAGGCCGCTGCCACTGGAGGCGCGCCGGCCTTAGAACGAGATGTTCAACGCCGCGAACAACGCCCGGCCCGGCTGGTTGTAGGTGTTGGCCCCCGAGCTGCTGGCGTTGCCGCCACGCAGGATCTGTTTGTCGAAGACGTTGTTCACCCCCAGGCGCACATCGTAGGTGGCGTTGAAACGATAGCCGGCGCTGACGTCCACCAGGCCATAGGCCTCGACATCCTGCTGCGCCTGGCTGTCGTACTGCTCCTGGGTGCGGTAGTTGTAGGTCGGCGACTTCTGCTTGCCGTACCAGGTACCGGCCACCTGCAACGACAGCTGGTCGGTGGCCTGCCAGTCGAGGCTGGTGTTGACCGTGTACTGCGGGATCACCGACAGCGGCTCGCCGGTTTCGCGGTTGTCGTTATCGAGCATCCAGGTCAGGTTGGTATTCCAGTCCAGGGTCGGGCTCAGCTCGACGAACAGGTTGCCCTCGATCCCTTCGACCCGCGCCTTGCCGGCGTTTTCCCACTGGGTCACGCGGCGGCCGCTGTTGATGGTGTAGAGCACATCGGTGTCGCCGATGATCTTGTTCTGGTAGTCGTTGCGAAAGTACGTCGCGCTGGCACGCCAGTCACCCTGGTCGTAGGCCAGGCCAATCTCCTTGTTGACGCTGATTTCCGGCTTGAGGTCGGCGTTGCCCTGCAGGTAGCAGCCGCCCGAGTTGGCCTGCTGCACGCTGCAGCCGTTGCCACGGCTGTAGAGCAGGTAGTTGGGGTTGGCCTGGTACAGGTTGGGCGTCTTGTAGGCGCGGGCGATACCGCCCTTGACCGTCCACTGCTCGGTCAGTCGATGCGCCAGGTTCAGGCTCGGGCTGAAGTTGTCGCCGAAGCTGTCGTGATGGTCGAAGCGCAGGCCCGGGGTGATGGTGGTGTCGCCGACGATGATGTTGTCCTCGACGAACAGCGCATGGCTGCGGGCGTTAATCTTCGTCTCGGCGCGGTTGAAGCCGACGATGGCATCGTTGCCAGTGCCGCTGGGGTCGAAGCTCTGTGGGCGGAACGAGCCCTGGTCGTTGAGGGTTTCGTAGAGGTACTCGCCGCCCAGGGTCAACACATGCTCGGTGCTGCCCAGGGCGAACGGCAGGTTGACCTCGCTGCTAAGGCGCGTGTTGCGCAGCCGCGACAGGGCCGCGCCGCTGTCGTTGATCGAGCCCTCCGGGCCGCCGGCCAGGCCTTCGTTGAGGCGCCAGTTGCGCACGTACTCGTAGGCCAGCACGGTCTTGCTGGTGCCCCAGGCGAAGTCGCCCAGGTGGGTCAGGTCGTAGGTGTTGCGCTGCATGACGTTGGTTTCGTGGCCATACAGCCTGGAGATCAGGCCGATATTGCCGCCACCGTTGCTGTTCATGGTGTCGCCGGCGTAGAGGTTGCCCTGGCGGCTGTAGCCGGCGCTGGCCTCGAGGCGGTGCTCGTCGTTGAGCTTCCAGCTCAGCAGGCCGTTGATATCCTTGTTGCGCACCCCTTCGCGGCCGGCGGCCAGGGCACTGTTGGCGTGCCCGGCGTTGATGTCCAGGTCGTCGGCGTCGGTCTTGGCCAGGCCGCCATAGACACGGAACCCGAGATTGTCGGTGAGCCCGCCACCGAGGTTGAAGTTGGCCCGGCGGCTGGCGCCCTCGGCGCTGTCCTCGGGCATCTGGGTATACAGGTTGAGGCTGCCCTTGAGCTCATCGGTGGGGCGCTTGGTGATGATGTTGACCACCCCGCCCATGGCGCCGGAGCCATAGCGCGCCGCCGCCGGACCGCGCAGGATCTCGATGCGCTCGACCGCCTCGGCCGGCACCCAGTTGGTTTCGCCGCGGGTGTCGCGGTCGCCGTTCCAGCCGTAGCGCACGGCATTGCGCGCGCTCGAAGGCTTGCCGTCGATGAGGATCAGGGTGTTTTCCGGGCCCATGCCGCGCAGGTCGATCTGCCGGTTGTTGCCCCGCGCGCCGCTGGCGCTGTTGCCGGTGAGGTTGACCCCCGGCTCGCGGCGGATGATGTCGGAGAGGTCGTTGGCCGGCGGCCGGCGCTGGATGTCCTCGGCGGTGATGATCGAAGAACCCAGGGCCTGGCGCGCCTCGCGTTCGGCGGTGACCAAGGTGTCCTCGATCACCAGCGCGCCACCGCGCTTGTCCTCGACCTCCACGGCCGCCAGGGCCAGGGTCGGTGAAGCCAGGGTCATCAGCGCCAGGGCCAGGCGGCGGGGCGAGGTGCTCGGTTGCATCGGTACATCTCCTGAAAGCGTGGGCGTATGGCAGGGCCCCGTACCGGCAGGCCCCTCGCCCACCGATTACTCAGGCAGGGCCTGGGGAACCGTCAGGGATGGTAAATATAGATATTCTCATCTGCATTTAAATCTTATTTACGAAATTTACAGGTTGCGCCCCGCCCGCCTCCAGCGCTGGAGCGCCACCCGCAGCAAGGCCGTCAACGGCCCCGTCAGCAGGATCGCCGCTGCGCACAGCGCCAGGCAGACGGCGGTAAAGCCCAGGGCGCGCACGGGGTGATGGGGGTTGAAATAGACCAGTACCAGCACTGCCAGCAGGCCCGTCAGCGCCCAACGGATCACCAGGCGTGGGATCGCCACCATCAGCAGGTTGAAGAACACGAAGGTGTAGAACACCAGCATCGTGGCCAGCCCGACGCCGACACCGCGGGCCAACGGTGGGCCGACCTGCTGGCGATACAGGTCGAAGCCCAGCGCCAGCAGGTAGGGAAACGCCACGCAGGCCAGTGCGTGGAGCAGCAAACGGGAGAACAACGACAACATGCGTCCATGATCCTTGAATCGGCCATTGATCCCGCATGGCCGTGGGCGGAGGGGCGCATGCTAAGAAGCGCGAGGGATCTGTGCAACCCGTTGGGTGGCCCATGCGTGAATAGAGAGAAAGAGGACAAGCAAAGTCCTAAGGATCTACGAATTGAAGGTCCAGGCTATCGTGCTGCACCCAAGTCATCCGCTTCGGTCATGATAAACCTCGCACACCGAAAGGATAAGCCTTGCGCTGGAGAACCAACTAACTGAATGGGCGATATTATAACAAGCTTGAAAGACACCACCCAATGCGCTAATAAATGGCCAGGAGCGCGCCAACGGACGTAGCGCTAATGCAAGCCACGGAAGGATTTGTCAGGTACCTGGATGCCAGCAGTGTAGATTATGAGTTTGCCGACGCGCGCGCGAGGGGCGATAGAATTTTAGAGGTCGGTGCCGGATCAGGTTTTTTAGCTTCCCTATTGCCAAAGCGATAGACGAGCAAGGGCTACGGTATGTCACCTCCCCTTCCATAGAACAACTTCAATCGGTGATAGCGCACAAGAAGAACAATATGGTCCGCTAAAGCGTTTCTGGGCGTGCGCGAAATCAACACCGGACTGGTCCTGAACTGGCCGATGACCATGATGTTAAGCTCACCCCTGCCAGGTCATCCATAATGCTGGGTTCAGCGCTCCTCACTTACCTTTTGACTTGCGCCGTGGCTGCAGCCACCCCAGGGCCAGGCACCATCAGTGTCATAACCTATAGCGCGTTTCTAGGATGGCGCAGGTCAATCCCAGTCATTTTAGGTATTCAGGCCGGCATGCTGGCAATGGCGGCTATCGCCCTGACAGGCGTGGCCGCCATTTTGATTGCCGCGCCAACCCTGTTTATCCTGCTTCAACTAATTGGCGTCCTCTACATCGGCTACTTGGGACTTTTATCAATAAGGTATGCCCACAAAGGTGTAGACATCATCAGCGGCAGCGACGACAGCGGGAACTGGAGGAACTTCAGGCACGGCGCATTAGTCACCTTTGCCAGCCCGAAGACCCTCCTCTTTTTCACTTCATTCTTTCCGGTATTCATCGACCCAAGCAAAGATACCGCCCCACAGATGGCCTGGCTATTGGTTTTGCTGCTATCCATAACCCTGGCAATTCACCTGGTTTATGCTTACTTCATGAAGTACTGCAAAAGCCTGCTGGTCAAGCATAGCTTCACCTTCAACATTGCCGTTGGACTGACTTTTATAGGGCTTGCCGTCTACATGACGCTTCATTCATGGGGCTAGTGTACGAAAGGCCTCGGCCATCATGTAGGAGCCGGCCTTGCCGGCGAAGAGGGCGGGCCAGGTAGCGCGATGTCAGGGCGCGAGCACGATGAGCACAGCCCCCACACGCGGTGTGCAAGGGCTCAGTCAGAAGAAACCTGCACGCCGCTATCAAGGCCAAGCGCCGAAGCGGCCAGCCTGGCCACCTCAAGCCTGCTGCCCGGTTCGAGACCATCCTCGATCATCCAGGTTGCCGACAACCCAGCCCATGCCAGCACCCATTGCAAAAGCCTGTGACGGTCAATCCCGGCAACGTCCGAGATGATCGCAATCCGCCGGGCAAAGCTTTCCGGTGCCAGCGCGCTGGCATCGTCCGGGTTGCAGAGAATATTGGCGTAGTCGAAACCTCGCTCGCCGCATAGCCCCTTGGGATCGATGGCAAGCCAACCGCGCGCCCCGAAATCCAGCACATTGCCGTGATGGATGTCGCCGTGCAGCACCACCACATCGCGCGGAGCAGCCAAAAGCGCCCGCGCCGCCCTTGCGCTGTGTTCAAGCACCCCACCGTGAGCCGCCGCCGCGCCCCAAAGCGCCGTGAACCATTGCGCCAATGGCACCAGCACCGGTGCCAATGCCGGGCGCGGTGCATGAAGACGGGCCAGCACCGCGCAGAGGATGCCCGTGGCTTCGTCATCCCCGCCACCTGCGACCATCTGTGCAAGCGATGCCGCGCCTTGCGCACGCACCATCAACAACGCTTGGTCATCGTGAGCCAGCACGGGAGCCGCACCCACACCCGCCCACCAGGCCATCAACCGGCTACCGGCCCGCTCCTCCGGTGATCGGGCGATTTTCAGCATGGCAGGCGTGTCGCCCTGGCGAACCGGGAGAAGATTGCCGTTCAATGAAACGAACGCCCCCCCATCGACGGTCAGGCCCCACCGTTTCAGGTACTGGTCATATAGGGTTTCATCACTCACTTATAGCCAACCTCTGCTCGCGCTCGAAGGCATTGCAACACAGATCGAGCGGCATGCCGACCCGCAAGACGCCCTTTCAATCAGGCCGCAGACCTGGCATATCGGGGCAATAGCCACACGCTGCACCGATGCTTAACGACACCTTGTCGCCGATCGGTTCGGACGAATCCCCTCACGCTTGGTAAACTGGCAACCATTCACTCTTCCCATCGCCTGCCAGCGCGCGCCACCGCCTGGCTTCGCTGAGTTCGTCCCGCACACTTATGCATTCTCAAGCCGTTACACCTACAGCCCCGCGCCCCGAGCCATCCCGCCGCTTCTCCGTGGCACCCATGATGGACTGGACCGACCGCCACTGCCGCTTCTTCCTGCGCCTGCTCTCCCAGCACGCCCTGCTCTACACCGAAATGGTCACCACCGGCGCCTTGCTGCACAACGACGCCCAGCGCTTCCTGCGCCATGACCAATCCGAGCACCCGCTGGCCCTGCAACTGGGCGGCAGCGTGCCGGCCGACCTGGCCGCCTGCGCACGCCTGGCCGAAGCGGCTGGCTACGACGAGGTCAACCTCAACGTCGGCTGCCCCAGCGACCGGGTGCAGAACAACATGATCGGCGCCTGCCTGATGGGCCACCCGGCGCTGGTGGCCGACTGCGTCAAGGCCATGCAGGACGCCGTGAGCATTCCGGTCACGGTCAAGCACCGCATCGGCATCAACGGCCGCGACAGCTATGCCCAGCTGTGCGATTTCGTCGGCCAGGTGCGCGACGCGGGCTGCCGCAGCTTCACCGTGCATGCCCGCATCGCCATCCTCGAGGGCCTGTCGCCCAAGGAAAACCGCGAGATCCCGCCGCTGCGCTATGACGTCGCGGCGCAGTTGAAGGCCGACTTCCCCGAGCTGGAGCTGGTGCTCAACGGCGGTATCAAGACCCTCGACGAATGCCGCAACCACCTGCAGACCTTCGACGGCGTGATGCTCGGCCGCGAGGCCTACCACAACCCGTACCTGCTGGCCGAGGTGGACCAGCAACTGTTCGCCAGCACGGCGCCGGTGGTCAGCCGCGCCGAGGCCATGGAGAAACTGCGCCCCTATATCGTCGCGCACCTGCAAAGCGGCGGCGCGATGCATCACGTTACCCGGCATATCCTCGGCCTGGGCCAGGGCTTCCCGGGGGCGCGGCGCTTCCGCCAGTTGCTGTCGGCGGATATCCACAAGGCCAGCGAGCCGCTGCAGGTGCTGGACCAGGCCGCCGAGCTGCTGCAAGGGCGCTGAGGGAACCTGGGGCGGAGTTGGCACTCGAAGGGAGAGCCTTTCGCCAGGCCCGGCGTTAGCCGGGACTGCTTCGCAGCCCATCGTGGGGCACGCTGCCTGCGGGGGCTTTCCCGATCCGCCTGCGACGGGCCTTGAGTGGCCGTCGGGGCTCGGGTAATGTCGAGTCATTGCACAGGACAGAGCACGCCCATGACCTCCAAGCTGGAACAACTCAAGCAGTTCACCACCGTGGTTGCCGACACCGGCGACCTCGACGCCATCACCCGCCTCAAGCCGGTCGACGCCACCACCAACCCTTCGCTGCTGCTCAAGGCGGCGGCCATCCCGGGGTACGCCGACCTGCTCAAGCAGGTCAAGGCCGACGCCAAGGGCAATGTCGACCTGGCCTGCGACAAGTTCGCCGTGGCGGTGGGTTCGGGCATTCTCAAGGTCATCCCGGGGCGCATCTCCACCGAGGTGGACGCACGGCTGTCGTTCGACGAGCCGGCGCTGCTGAAAAAAGCCCGCCAGCTGATCGAGCTGTACGACGCCGCAGGCATCAAGCGCGACCGCGTGCTGATCAAGCTGGCCTCCACCTGGGAGGGCATCCGCGCCGCCGAGCAGCTGGAAAAGGAAGGCATCCAGACCAACCTGACCCTGCTGTTCTCCTTCGCCCAGGCCCAGGCCTGTGCCGACGCCGGGGTGTTCCTGATCTCGCCGTTCGTGGGGCGCATCTACGACTGGTACAAGAAGAGCACCGGCAAGGACTACGTCGGCGCCGAGGATCCAGGCGTACAATCGGTCACCCGCATCTATGACTACTACAAGACCAACGGCTATGACACCGTGGTCATGGGCGCGAGCTTCCGCAACATCGGCCAGATCGAACAACTGGCCGGCTGTGACCGCCTGACCATCAGCCCCGAGCTGTTGCAGCAATTGGCCGACGACCAGGGCGCGCTGCCGCGCATCCTCACCCCGGGCAATGCCGGCGAGGCCAAGCAGGTGCTGAGCGAAAGCCAGTTCCGCTGGGCGATGAACGAGGACGCCATGGCCACCGAGAAACTGGCCGAAGGCATCCGCCAGTTCGCTCGGGACCAGGAGAAGCTGGAAGCGTTGATGGCTGGCTGACAAAGCCTGATACATCTTCGGCTTGATCGACGGGCGGTAAATGCACAGCATTTTCCGCCCGTTTTTCGTTGGATTGGCCGACAACGCCATCTCGGGGCAAGCCCGCTCCGACAATCAATACGTCACATTCCCCACAACCTGTGGGAGCGGGCTTGCCCCGCGATAGCGTCATTCCAGACAAAGCCGAGCCTTAGATGATCCCCAGCGCCACCCTCCCCCTTGTCCTTGCCGGCCCGCTACTGCGCCGCCTGGAGCCACAGCGCCTGGCGATCTGGCTGGTCGGCTCGCAACCGCTGCAAGCCGAATTTATCCTGGATCAGGCCGGCATCGGCGCCACGGCGCGCTGCCAGGTGGTCGCTGTGGGTACGCACGCCTTCATCCACCTGCTGGACATCCACTTCGATCAGCCGCTACCCAGCGACGTGGCCCTCGAATACGACCTGCGCCTGGCCAACGGCCAGGGCATCGCCGACTGGGCCCCGCACCTGCTCTACCCCAAGGCTAGCCGCCCGAGCTTCGTGCTGCGCGAACGCCTCGACCAGGTGCTCCACGGCTCCTGCCGCAAGCCTCATCACCCGGCCGCCGACGGCCTGCTGTGCGCCGACCGCCTGCTCGCGGCCGGCCCAGCCCCTGCAGAGCGCCCCGCCGTGCTGTTGATGAGCGGCGACCAGGTCTACGCCGACGATGTCGCCGGCCCCATGCTGCGTGCCATCCATCAGCTGATCGAGCGCCTGGGGCTGTTCGACGAAGCCCTGGACGGGGCCTTGGTCGACAGTGGCGCGGCGCTGTATCGCCACCCGGCCTGCTATTACCACCGCGCCGACCTGCTGCCGGCCCAGGAAGGCAACGAGACCCTGCGCGAGCGCTTCTTCGGCGGCAAGCGCAAGCCGATCTTCTCCTCCAGCAACGCCGACAACCACCTGGTGACCTTCGCCGAGGTGATGGCCATGTACCTGCTGGTGTGGTCGCCGCAACCATGGGCATTGGTGACCATGGACATGCCCCCCGGCCTGACCGCCCAGCGCCAGGCCCGCTACCGCGCCGAGCAGCCGCTCGTCGCGGGCTTCGCCGAGGGCCTGGGCCAGGTGGCGCGGGTCATGGCCCACCTGCCCTGCCTGATGATCTTCGACGACCACGACATCACCGACGACTGGAACCTGTCGGCGCAGTGGGAACAGACCGCCTATGGCCACCCGTTCTCGCGGCGCATCATCGGCAACGCCCTGCTCGGCTACCTGCTGTGCCAGGGCTGGGGCAACGACCCGGACGGCTGCGCGCCGCTGGTCGAGCAATGCTTAAGGTTGAGCGACGAGCGCGACGCACTGATCGGCGAACTGCTGCGTTTCCAGGGCTGGCAATACGCACTGCCGAGCAATCCGCCATTGCTGGTGCTGGATACCCGCACCCGCCGCTGGCGCAGCGAGAGCAACCTGGCCAAGCCCTCGGGCCTGCTCGACTGGGAAGCGCTGAGCGAACTGCAGCAGGCGCTGCTGGACCATCCTTCGGCGATCATCGTGTCACCGGCGCCGATCTTCGGGGTCAAGCTGATCGAGACCGTCCAGCGGCTGTTCAGCGCCCTGGGCTATCCGCTGCTGGTGGATGCGGAGAACTGGATGGCCCACCGCGGCGCGGCGCAGGTGATCCTCAACATTTTCCGCCATTCGCGCACGCCGGGGCATTACGTGGTGCTGTCGGGCGACGTGCACTACTCGTTCGTCTATCAGGTGCTGATCCGCCATCGCCAGCGCAGCCCGCACCTGTGGCAGGTGACCAGCAGCGGCATCAAGAACGAGTTTCCGCGGCGCCTGCTGGATGTGCTCGACCGGCTCAACCGCTGGCTGTATTCGCCGCGCTCGCCGCTGAACTGGTTTACCCAGCGTCGGGAGATGGAGGTGGTGCCGCGCATACCGAGCCGCAGCAAGGCCGGGGAGCGCCTGTGGAACAGCGCGGGCCTGGGGCAGGTGTTCTTCGATGAGCAGGGGCGACCGGCGCGGGTGTACCAGCTCAATGCCGATGGCTCGCCAGCAACGGCGTTCATCCAGGATTGACGCTATCGCGGGGCAGGCCCGCACCGGCGTTGAATACAATCGTTCCTGCAGGTTTACCCGATGGCGTCGGCAGGATCAGGAGCGTTCCAGCGCATGCACCAGGTCATGGAAGGCTTCGCGGTTGGAGTCGTTCAAGCCCATGAGAATCTTGTGCGCCTCCAGCACCTTGGAGCGCACCACGCTTTCGTCCTGGTCCTGCGAGGGCAGGTCGGTCAGGCACTCCGGGCACGGCACCGGGCGGTCGACGATGTTGAACACCTGGTCGAAGCCCATGGACTGCAACAGGCGGGAGATGTCGGGGTTGGTGGTCACCACGGTCGGCAGCAGGCCGACCTTCTGCCGGGACAGGATCGACAGCTTGGCCAGCAGGCCCAGGGTGGTGCTGTCGATACTCTCGGTTTCGGTCAGGTCGATGACGATGGCCGAGAAGTTCAGCGCGGTGAAGATCTTCTCGATCGTCGCATCCAGCGCCGAACACAGGGTCAGGCGCACTTCACCGACAAATTTCAGAACGAAGGTCCCGCTTTGTTCGGCGAACTGGATTCTACCGGTACTCATTCAAGGTTCCTGCTCAACACCAATAGGGCGATATCATCCGGCATCTCCCCAAGCGTAGCCAATTCGAATCGTTGGCGCAGCCCCTCCAGGCTACCCCCCGCTGCCTTGACGATTTCCGGCAAGGTCGCTTCCTTATCTTTGAGTGTGTGCCCCGGCAAAAGGTCCAGAATGCCATCGGACATCAGGGTCAGGCTGAACTGCGGCGGCAGCTCCAGCACCTGGTCCTGGTAGCTGGCCTCGTCGAACAGCCCGACCGGCAAGCCGCGGCCTTCGAGGTAGCGGGCCTGGCCCGGGGTATACAGCACCGGCAGCGGCAAGTGGCCGCCGACGCTGTAGGTGAGCAGGCCGGTGTCCTCGTCGATGACGCCACCGACCATGGTCACATGCTTGCCCAGCTTGCAGTTGATCAGCCCGCGGTTGATATGGCTGAGCACCTGCGAAGGCTTGAACTCGCGCATCTTGCCGCTGCGTTTGAATTCGAACAGCAGCCGCGTGGTCATGAACTTGAGCAGCACCGTGACGAACGCCGACGAAGCGCCGTGGCCGGATACGTCCGCCAGGTAAAAAGCGATGCGCCGCTCGTCCACGCGGAAATAATCGGCAAAGTCGCCCGACAGGTACAGCGATGGGATGATCTGGTGCTCGAAGGCGAACTCACCGGCCACCCAAGGGTTTTCCGGCAGCATGTTCATCTGCACCTGGCGCCCGGCGGTCTGGTCTTCCTGCAGCAGGTGCAGGCTGGCTTCCAGTTCGCGGTTGGCGGCCTCGAGCTTGTCGCGGTAGCGCTGGTTTTCCAGGACCAGCCGCGCGCGGTCGAGCGCGCGGCGCACCGAATGCTCGAGCACGGCGAGGTCTTCCAGGGGCTTGATCAGGTAATCCGCCGCGCCCAGGCGCAAGGCCTCGACCGCATCGCTCATGACCCCGGCACCGGACACCACGATCACCGGCAACTGCGGGGCCAGCTCGCTGATCCGGCGGATCAGCTCGAGGCCGCCCATCTGCGGCATGCGCAGGTCGCAGATCACGAGGTCGGGCTGGCGTGCTTCGAAGACCTGGAGCCCCTGCTGGCCGTTGCCGGCCTGGAGGACGCTGAAACCGCTGTCTTCCAGATAGGCGGCGAGGCTGGCACGGACCACGTCGTCGTCATCGATGATCAGCAGCGTTGCACTGGGTTTCTGCATGTGGGCGAACGGCGCCAGATTTGGGTTGGCGTAGCGGCTGCGGAACGACCGACAGACGGCTACTGGAATGCTCTCTAGCCACTCTCTATCTGAGTTGTAGGACAAGAAGACTGGTCCGGCAAATAGTGAGGTGCCCTGTAAGGCGCTGACGGTACTCCCATCCGCCTGGCGTTTCAAGCATGGGCAGGTAGACTTCCCTGCACTTTACAGGGCAAATCACCCGGCGTTATAAGAAAGCCGACCCGCGCAATCTGATGAAAGGATGCAAGCATGTCCCAGCACCCCGTGGATTACAGCGAAAAACGCGATTTCATTCGCATGCGTATCGATGCCGAGGTCCAGTTGCTGCAAGCCGACCAGGTGATCAGCGCCGTGTGCATCGACCTTTCCAGCAGCGGCATGCAGGTGCAGGCGCCGCGGCGTTTCCAGGTGGGTGAGCGCCTCGAGGTGCGCATCGACTCCGAGCACACGGCCCTTGCGGGGCTGCATGCCAGCACTGAGGTGGTATGGATCGCCGACCAGCCGGGCGGCGCCCAGCGCTTCGGCTTGCGCATCCTGGCCATGCATTAAGCCGTTACACATTCACCCGAACAAATGGGGCTGCCTTGCAGCCCCATGACCTGACCGACGTGGTCAGAAGTCGTCTTCGACCTGCCCGTCCTTGACCTTGAACTCGCGGTTCTGCAGGTAGGCGTTACGCAGGAAGATGTACTTGTCACCCTGGATCAGCTTCTCCGCCGACAGCAGGCTGGCGCGGGTGTCGACCACCTCCAGGGCGAAGATCGAGTTGCGCGTCGGCACATGGTCGATGTAGCGGTAGGGCTCGGTGTAGGTGTCCGGGTACTTGGCCAGGCCGTCACGCACGGTGCTTGGGCCGAGGAACGGGATGACCACGTACGGCCCGCTGGGCACGCCCCAGTAGCCGAGCGTTTGGCCAAAGTCCTCGTCGTTGCGCTGCAGGCCCATCTTGGTGCCGACATCGAAGAAACCACCCAGGCCGAAGGTGGTGTTGACGATCAGCCGCGCGGTATCCACCCCTGCCGCGTGCGGCTTGAGCTGCAGCACGTCGTTGGCCAGGTTGGTGACATCGCCCAGGTTGCGGAAGATGTTGTGGATGCCATCTTCGAGGAACTGTGGAGTGACCGCCTGGTAGCCCTTGGCCAACGGCTTGAGGGCATAGGTGTCCAGGGTATCGTTGAACTTGAAGATCGGTCGGTTGACCGACTCCCAGGGATCTTCCTCGGTGGCCGCCTGGGTAGCCGCCACGGGCGCCAGCAGCAAGCTGGCGCAGACACAGGCCTGGGTGACTCGCTCGAGCACTCCGGCACCGATCCTACGCATAGATGTTTCTCCATCGGATTTCACGGCGGCAACGGCCGTTGGCGCGTTGCTGAATTGGACGCAAGTATAATGGCTTACTAGCTGAGGCGTAGTTTTACACATCTCCGTCAAGATTATGTGAACAACTGTTGCGGTCATCTACCGGTAACATGGGCGCGCTAGCGTGGGGGCTATTTCAGGGACGTTGCCATGCAAGACGCACCCGCCTTCACCGCCGTGCTGTTCGGCCTGCGCGGCTGCCTGGTCCAGACCGCGAACGGCACGCCCCTGCCCGCCCCCGGCGCCCTCGACTCGCTGGCCCGCCTGCGCTCGCGCCGGGTGCCGTGCATCTGGCTCGACGAACTCAGCAGCAACCAGGGCAAGCGCTGGACTGGCGTGCTGCCCGAGTGGTTGCCGGGGCACCCGGTCAACGGCAGCTCGTGGCCGGCGCCAAACGCCTGCTGGCAAGCCTTGATGAGCCTGCACAGCCAACGCCTGGACGGCTGCGTGCTGGTCAGTGGCGAGCCACGGCTGCTGCAATCGGGCCTGAACGCCGGGCTGTGGACCGTGGGCCTGGCGGCCTGTGAGCAGGCGTCGGCGCAATGGCAGGCGCTGAGCCGACAAGAACAGGAGCGGGCCCGCGGCAAGGCCACCCTGGCGCTGTACGGCCTGGGCGTGCACTCGGTGATCGACCACCTCGAAGCCCTCGACGCCTGCCTGGCGGACATCGCCCAACGCCGGCACAAGGGCGAGAAACCCTGATACGTCCCCGTTGATACGGGTCATGCAAAGCGCCGGCAGGTGGATTACGCTAGAAGACAGGCCCGAACCTTTGCCGCTTCGCTGAGGTCCATGCCTTGCCAAGTCATTGATGGAGTAAGAAACAATGCCTGCCCGCGAACTGCAAGAGCAACTCGATAGCCTGCGCGAGCAACTGGACCGCAATCCACCACTTTCGCTGGAAGAGCGCGACCACCTGCGCGAACTGATGCAGCAGATCGAAGCCCAGATCAAACTCGAGGAGGCGACCCAGGACAACAACGTGGTCGACGGCGTGAACCTCGCCATCGAACGTTTCGAAGCCGATCACCCCGACCTGACGGCGACCCTGCGCAGCATCGTCAACTCGCTGCACAGCATGGGTATCTGAAAAAACCAGGGCCGCAATGCGGCCCCATTACATTACTGGCGCACCAACCGCAGGTTCTGCGGGCTGATCGCCGCGGTGCTGCGGTACGGGTTGATATCCAGGCCACCACGACGCACATAGCGCGCATACACCGTCAGGTGTTCGGGCTGCAGCAGGTTCTTCAGGTCCAGGTAGATCCGCTCCACGCATTGCTCGTGGAAGTCGGCATGCTGGCGGAAGCTGATCAGGTAGGTCAGCAGGCTGGCAGGGTCCAGCGCTGGCCCCTTGTAGCTCACCACCACGCTGCCCCAGTCTGGCTGGCCGGTGACCGGGCAGTTGGATTTGAGCAGGTGGCTGTGCAGCGTCTCTTCTACCACGCGCTCCGAGGAGCAACGCAGCAGTTCCGGTTGCGGCTGCTCGTAGTTGCTGATGCTCACATCCAGCGCGTCGATGCACAGGCCCGGCAAGGCGGTCACGCCTTGGGCCTCGACCTCTGCCAGGGTGCTGACCTTGACCGCCACCGGCTTGCCTGCCGCGGCGGACAGGTCCTTCACCAGGCACGCCTGCAGTTCGGCCAGCGACGCGAACACGGTCTGGTTCAGCGAGTTGAGGTACAGCTTGAACGACTTGGATTCGATGATGTTCGGCGAGTCGCACGGGATGGCGAACTCGGCGATGGCCACCACTGGCTTGCCCGAGGGCAATAGCCAGGACAGCTCGAAGCAGTTCCAGAAGTCCACGCCCTGCCACGGCAATGCCTCGCCGCTGACGCCCAACTCGGCCCACTTGGCCAGGCGCGGGATGGGGAACAGCAGCGCGGGGGTGTAGGTGGCGATGTATTCGCTGGACTTGCCCAGCGGGGAATGTTCGGCGGCGGGATGCATGGAAACTGACCTGAAGGTTCGAAATTGCCCCTAGTCTACCGGTTTTGCACCCCGCCTTGGAGCGGATCTCACTCGATGGTCAGCGGCCCGACCATGCCGGCCTGGTAATGGCCCGGCACATTGCAGGCGAACTCGATGGGCGCCGACTTGTGGAAGGTCCAGGTGAGCTCGGCGCGCTGGCCAGGTTGCACCAGCACGGTGTTGCCAGTGTCATGGCCGTGGCCGCCGCCCATCATCTGGCTGTGGTCCATCTGGCCATGGTCCATGCCTTCGTGATTCATGCCAGCGGTGAAGAGCTTGCCTTGCATGGCGACCATTTCCTTCTGGTGCTCGGCGTGCATGGCCTTGTCGCCCAGGTTGAACTCGTGGGGCAACTGGCCCTGGTTGATCAGCACGAAGCGCACGGTCTCGCCGGCCTTGACCTTGAGGCTCTTGGGCTCGAAGGCGATGTCCTTGAGCAGCACTTCGACGGTGCGGGTGGCCTTGGCCGCCGGGGCCGGCTCGCCGAAGGCCAAGGGCTTGGCCTCGCCAGCGAAGGTGGGCAGGCTGGCAAAGGTGAGCACGGCGGTGAGCAACAGGTGTTTCATGGATGACTCCGGATCATTGCAGCGAAAGTGGCGCCATTGTCGAAAAGGCTGGCTGGCAGCTGGCTGACCGCAAGATTACAACTTTGTCAGCTTGGCCAGGCCGGCGGATCGTCACGTATCATTTCCATCACCACGCCCCCTGGAACAAGGACCGCCATGAAACTGCTGATCGTCGAAGACCAGGCCAAGACCGGCCAGTACCTGAGCCAGGGCCTGAGCGAGGCCGGCTTCGCCACCGAGCTGGCCAACGACGGTGACAGCGGCCAACACCTGGCGCTGACCGGCGACCACGACCTGCTGATCCTCGACGTGATGCTGCCCGGGCGCAACGGCTGGCAGATTCTCCAGGCCGTGCGCCAGGCCGGGCTGGACACGCCGGTGCTGTTCCTCACCGCCCGCGACGCCGTCGAGGACCGCGTGCACGGCCTTGAGCTGGGCGCCGACGACTACCTGGTCAAGCCCTTCGCCTTCTCCGAGCTGCTGGCCCGGGTGCGCAGCCTGCTGCGCCGGGGTGCCAGCGCCAACCAGGACACCTGCCTGAGCCTGGCCGACCTGCGCCTGGACCTGGTCCGCCGCCGCGCCGAACGCGCCGGGGCGCGCATCGACCTGACCGCCAAGGAGTTCGCCCTGCTCGAACTGCTGCTGCGCCGCCAGGGCGAGGTGCTGCCCAAGTCGCTGATCGCCTCGCAGGTGTGGGACATGAACTTCGACAGCGACACCAACGTCATCGAGGTGGCGATCCGCCGCCTGCGCCTGAAGATCGACGACAGCCACCCGGCCAAGCTGATCCATACCGTGCGCGGCATGGGCTACGTGCTCGAGGAGCGCCAGGACTGATGCGCCGCCTGTCCCTCGGCAGCCGCCTGGCCCTGCTGTTCGCCGCCTGCACCGCGGCCGTGTCGCTGGGCGCCGGCCTGTTGTTCAGCCGGGCCAGCGCCCAGCATTTCGTCGAGCTCGACCAGCAACTGCTCAGCGGCCGGCTGTCGCTGATGCGCAGCTTGCTCGACGGCGTCGACAGCCAGGCGCAGCTGGCCCCGCGCCTGCCAGCGCTGCTCAACGAACTGAGCCACCAGTCCGACCTGGCCTTGCGCGTGCGTGGCGCCGACGGCACGTCCTGGTTCGCCAGCCGTGGCGCGCTGCCGCCGGCACCCGAGCATAGCGGCCTGGCCACCCTGCACAGCCAGGGCATCGACTACCGCAGCCTGAGCACGCCGCTGCACGATGGCCAACCCGGTTCGGCGCAACTGACTCTGTTCCTCGATATCACTCACCACCAGCATTTTCTGCAAGGCATGCAGCGGCTGATCTGGCTCACTGTCGGGCTGTCGGCACTGGTCACCGCGCTGCTCGGCGCCTGGGCCGCGCGCCGCGGCCTGCAGCCGTTGCGGCAGATGGGCAAGGTCGCCGCCAGCGTCAACGCCCGCTCGCTGACCACCCGCCTGCCGGCCGCCGAAATGCCCGAGGAACTGGCCAAGCTGGCCGGTACGGTCAACGCCATGCTGCAACGCCTGGACGATGCCTTCCAGCGCCTGTCGGCATTCTCCGCCGATATCGCCCACGAACTGCGCACACCGCTGTCCAACCTGCTCACCCACACCCAGGTCACCCTTACCCGTCCGCGCAGCCTGGAAGAGTACCGTGAAGCCCTTCACGGCAACCTTGAAGAACTGCAATGGATGGCCCAGTTGGTCAACGACATGCTCTACCTGGCCAAGGCCGACCACGGCCTGCTGATGCCCAGCCGCCAGCCGCTGGACCTGGCCGCGGAGGCCGATGCGCTGCTGGAGTACTACGCGCCGCTGGCCGAAGATGCCGAGGTGCGCTTGCTGCGCGAGGGCCAAGCCCACACCGAAGGCGACCGGCACATGTTGCGCCGGGCACTGTCCAACTTGCTGGACAACGCCCTGCGCTTTACCCCTGCCGGTGGGGAGATCCGGGTAAGCCTGGAGCCAGGGCTGCACATCGTGGTGGCCAACACTGGGCCCGCGATTGCGCCGCAAATGCTGGAGCGATTGTTCGACCGCTTCTACCGGGCGGATCCGGCGCGCCAGGAAGGCAGCAGCGAGCATGCAGGGTTGGGGCTGGCGATCACCCGCTCGATCGTGCAGGCGCACGGTGGGAAGATTCGGGCGGAATGTGAAGATGGATGGACGCGGTTCGTGATCGAGTTGCCTGCGTAGGGGCTGCTGCTCAGCCCTCGCCGGCAAGCCGGCGAGGGGCGCCAAGCGCCCCCTGCCTTACTCGTAACGCAACGCCATCGCCGGTTCGATCTGCGAAGCGCGGTACGCCGGGTAGATCGTCGCCAGGAAACTCATCACCAGCCCCGCCACGCAGATGATCGCCACATCACCCCATTGCAACTCGGACGGCAGGCTGCTGATGAAGTAGATGTCGGAGGTGAAGATGTGCTGCCCGCTGACCCGTTCGAGCCAACCGACCACCGCGCTCACGTTCAGCGCCAGGACCACCCCCAGCACCCCGCCGAGCAGGGTGCCGACGATGCCGATCAGGCTGCCCTGGACCATGAACGTGCCCATGATCTGCGCCGGCGTCGCGCCGATGGTGCGCAGGATGGCGATGTCGGCGCCCTTGTCGTTCACCACCATCACCAGAGTGGCGATGATGTTGAACGCCGCCACCGCGATGATCATCATCAGCAGCAGGCCGATCATGGTCTTTTCCATCTTCATGGCGCTGAACAGGCTGCCCTGGGTGTGCGACCAGTCATCGGCGCGGTAGCCCTGGCCAAGGCCCGCGGCAATCGCCTTGGACACCTGCGGCGCGGCGTACAGGTCGTGCAATTTCAGGCGCACGCCCTGCACCTGGCCTGGCGCCCAGCGCTGCATCTGGCCGGCGTCGGCGACATGGATATAGGCCTGCGAGCCATCCAGCTCGGCGCCGACCTTGAAGATGCCGACCACCGTCAGGCGCTGCATGCGCGGGGTGATGCCGCCCGGTTCCTTGCTGATCTCCGGCACGATCAGGGTCAGCTTGTCGCCGGTATTCAGGCGAAAACGCCGGGCCGTGAGCTCGCCGATGACCACGCCGAACTCGCCCGGCACCAGCGCCTGCAGGCTGCCCTGGACGATGTGCTGGGTGACGATGGAGACCTTGCCCTCTTCGGCCGGATCGATGCCGGCGACCTGGATCGGCTGCATCGCCCCCTTGTACGAGAGCATGCCTTCCATCTCGGTGAGCGGCGCGGCGGCGATCACCGCCGGGTTGCCCTCGGCGGCCCTGGCGACCTGGCGCCAGTCGTCCAGCGGCTGCTCGCCGAGGATCGCGGCATGCGGCACCAGGCCGAGCACGCGCGAGCTCATCTCGCGCTGGAAGCCGTTCATCACCGACAACACCGTGATCATCGCCAGCACGCCCAGCGACAGGCCGATCATCGAGGTCATGGAGATGAACGAGATGAAGTGATTGCGGCGCTTGGCACGGGTGTAGCGAGCACCGATGAACAAGGGCAAGGGTCTGAACATGTACAGGTACACCCAACAGAGAAGTGAACCGGGGCGCCCTCACGGCGCCCCGCGCAGGCGATTCAGATCGCCACCAGATGCCCGTCTTCCAGGCGCAGCACACGGTCCATCTGCCGCGCCAGGTTGAGGTCGTGGGTTACCACCAGGAACGCCGTCTGCGAGTGGCTGGACAGCTCCTGCATCAGCTCCTGGATACCCTGGGCGGTGTGGTGGTCGAGGTTGCCGGTGGGCTCGTCGAGCATCACCAGGCCCGGGCGGTTGACCAGGGCGCGGGCGATCGCCACACGCTGGCGCTCGCCGCCGGACAGCTCGGCCGGCTTGTGATTGAGCCGATGGCCCAGGCCGACGCGCTTGAGCAGCGCCTCGGCGCGCTCGCGGGCTTCGCTGATCGGCGTCTTGCCGATCAGCAGCGGCATGCAGGCGTTTTCAAGGGCGGTGAACTCCGCCAGCAGGTGGTGGAACTGGTAGACGAAGCCCAGCGCGCGGTTGCGCAGCAGGCCACGGGCCCGCTCGCCCAGCGCCGACAATTCTTCGCCAGCCAGCCAGACGCTGCCCTCGGTGGGCGTGTCCAGGCCACCGAGCAGGTTGAGCAAGGTACTCTTGCCCGAGCCGGAACTGCCGACGATGGCCACCCGCTCGCCGGGCCGCAGTTCGAGGTTCAACCCCGCCAGCACCTGCACCGACTCCGGGCCTTCCTCGTAGCTCTTGCCCAGGTTGCGGCAACTCAACACGGCTTTATCACTCATGCGCGACTCACTCATAACGTAGCGCCTCTGCCGGCTGGGTGCGCGAAGCGCGCCAGGCCGGGTACAGGGTGGCGAAGAAACTCAGGACCAGCGCCGCGCCACAGACCATGTAGACGTCCTGGGCCTGAAGCTGCGACGGCAGGTAATCGATGAAGTACACGTCGGCATTGAGGAACTTGTGCCCGATCAGGGTCTCGATGCCGGCGATCGCCGCGCTCACGTTGAGCGCGCCGAAAATGCCCAGCACGGCGCCGATCAGGGTGCCGACCACGCCGATCACCGTGCCCTGGACCATGAAGATGGCCATGATCTGTGCCGGCGTGGCGCCCAGGGTGCGGAGGATGGCGATATCGCCGCGCTTGTCGTTGACCACCATCACCAGGGTGGAAATGATGTTGAACGCCGCCACCGCCACGATCAGCAGCAACAACAGGCCAATCATGGATTTTTCCATGCGGATGGCCTGGTACAGGTTGCCGTGGGTGCGGGTCCAGTCACGCGGGTAGAATTCCTGCTCGCCCAGCTGCTGGGCGATGTCCCAGGCAGCGCGCGGGGCCTGGAACAGGTCGTCGAACTTGAGGCGGATGCCTTGTACCTGGTCGGCCTTCCAGCGATGCAGGCGCGACAGGTCGGCGATGTTGGTGATGCCCAGGTAGCCGTCGATCTCGCCGGCACCAACGTGGAAGGTGCCGACCACGGTGAAGCGCTTCATGCGCGGGAACATGCCCGCCGGGGTGACGCTCACCTCGGGGGCGACGAAGGTCAGCTTGTCGCCGATGCCGACGCCAAGCTTGGCCGCCGCCTTGTCGCCGATCATGATGCCCCACTCGCCCGGCGCCAGCTTGTCGAGGCTGCCCTGCTGGACGAAGTGGTCGATGATCGACACCTCGCGCTCGCGCGCCGGGTCGACGCCGTTGAGCAGCACCTTCTGCACCTTGCCATCGTGGGTCAGCAAGCCCTGCATCTGGGTGAAGGGCGCAACCGCCAGCACCTGCGGATTCTGCTTTACTTTAGAGGCAAGGGCCTGCCAGCCGTCGATCGGCTGGCCGGTCTCGAGCGTGGCGTGGGGGATCATCCCCAGCACGCGGGTACGCATCTCGTGGTCGAAACCGTTCATCACCGAGAGCACCACGATCATCACCACCACGCCCAGGGCGAGGCCGATCATCGAGGTGAGCGAAATGAACGAGACGAAGTGATTGCGACGCTTGGCACGGGTGTAGCGCGTACCAATGAATACGAATAGAGGTCTGAACATGTCGGGGCTTGTTCGGATGAAAGGGAACGTCCTTGTGGCGAGGCGCCTACGGCGGCTTTACACTCGGACCACCGCCGTAACCTTGGGTTCGCCATGACGACATTAGACGAAGAAGATCGCCGCGAATACTACCGCATCGAAGATCGGATCGCACTCCAAATCAGCCCCCTCAGCGCGGCCGAAGCCCTTGAAACAGAACTGTTGCAGGATGATTCCGAGCTGTTCAACCTGCTCAGCGAACTACACCTGTCCGACTTCGAGTCACAGCACCTGTTGCGCCAGCTGAGCGAGAAGGACCGTACCCTCGCCGCCTTTTTGCGTGCGCAGAACAAGCGCCTCGACCTGCTCAGCGCCGTGGTCGCGCAGACGCTGATCGGCGAGATCGGCCAGCCGCAACCGGTCATCATCTCCGAAGGCGGCATCGAGTTCGCCCAGCACCAGCAGATCGCCCCGGGCACCCGGGTGAAAGTGAAGATGGTGCTGATGCCCCGCGCCCACGGCCTGCTGCTGCGCGGCCGGGTCACCCACTGCGATCCGCGCCCCGAGGGCGGCTTCGAGGTGGGCACCGAGTTCACCGACATGACCGACGCCCAGCGCCAGCTGCTGGCGCGCTATATCCTGCAACGCCAGCAACAGCAGCGGCGCCAGGCACTGGAACAGAACGACCCCGCGTCCTGAGCCCTTTCACCTGAATTTGAAGGAACGAACGTGACCCTTATCTACGGCCACCGCGGCGCCAAGGGCGAAGCACCCGAGAATACCCTGCAGAGCTTCCGCCAGTGCCTGGCGCACGGCGTCAACCGCTGCGAACTCGACCTGCACCTGTCGGCCGACAACGAGCTGATGGTGATCCACGACCCGACCCTCAAGCGCACCACCGGCCGGCGCGGCAAGGTGGTCGAGCACAGCGCCGCCGACCTGGTCACCTACGATGCGCGCAAAGGCGGCCCAGGCCATGTGCAGCCCTGCCCCATCCCGCGGCTGGAGGAACTGTTCGAGAAGTGCCCGTTCGAGCATTGGCAACTGGAGGTCAAGAGCGCCTCGCGCACCCGCGCCGCCAGCACCGTGCTGGCGATTCGCGAGCTGGCCCAGCAGCATGGCCTGCTGGACAAGGTGACCATCACCTCGAGCTCACGGGAAGTGCTGGGCGCCGCCCAGGAGCTGGTGCCGGACGTCAAGCGCGGCCTGGTGGCCGAATACGCCTGGCTCGACCCGCTGAAGGTCGCGCAGAACTACGGCTGCGAGATGCTCGCCTTGAACTGGACGCTGTGCACCCCCGAGCGCCTGATCAAGGCGCAGCGCCAGGGCTTGCACGTGTCGGTGTGGACGGTCAACGAACCGGCGCTGATGCGCCGGCTCGCCGACTTTGGCGTGGACAGCCTGATCACAGACTTTCCCGGTTTGGCCAAGACCACCCTCGGGTAGGGCTGAAATCGGTCTCCCCGACCGGCTCAGGCCACCGGCCGGAGCCGCTCAAAAAAGCCGGTTCAGGCCGTCGTAGGCGGCCACCCGATAGGCTTCGGCCATGGTCGGATAGTTGAAGGTGGTGTTGACGAAGTACTTGAGGTTGTTCAGCTCGCCCGGCTGGTTCATCACCGCCTGGCCGATGTGCACGATCTCCGAGGCCTGGTAGCCGAAGCAGTGCACGCCGAGGACCTCGAGGGTCTCGCGGTGGAACAGGATCTTCAGCATGCCCTGCGGCTCGCCGGCGATCTGTGCGCGGGCCATGCTCTTGAAGAACGCCTTGCCCACTTCGTACGGCACCTTGGCCTGGGTCAGTTCCTGCTCGTTCTTGCCGATCGAGCTGATCTCCGGGATGGTGTAGATGCCGGTCGGCACGTCGTTGACGAAGCGCCAGCTGCCGTTGTCGACGATGCTGCCGGCAGCCGAACGGCCCTGGTCGTGGGCGGCACTGGCCAGGCTCGGCCAGCCGATCACGTCACCGGCGCCGTAGATGTTCGCCACGCTGGTGCGGTAGGTCTCATCGACCTCGATCTGGCCACGGCTGTTGACCTTGATGCCGATGTTCTCCAGGCCCAGCTTGTCGGTGTTGCCGGTACGGCCGTTGCACCACAGCAAGGCGTCGGCCTTGATCTTCTTGCCCGATTTCAGGTGCAGGATCACGCCATTGTCCAGGCCTTCGACGCGATCGTAGTCCTCGTTGTGGCGCACGGTGATGTTGTTGTTGCTGAAGTGGTAGCTCAGCGCCTGGGAGATTTCCGAGTCCAGGAAGCTCAGCAACTGGCCACGGTTGTCGACCAGCTCCACCAGCACGCCCAGGCCGCTGAAGATCGAGGCGTATTCGCAACCGATCACCCCGGCACCGTAGACGATCAGCTTGCGCGGGGTATGGCTGAGGCTGAGGATGGTGTCGCTGTCGTAGACCCGCGGGTGGTTGAAGTCGATGTCGGCCGGGCGGTACGGGCGCGAGCCGGTGGCGATGATGATGTGCTTGGCGTTGAGCTTTTCCACCACGCCGTTGGGGCAGACCACTTCGATGGTCTGTTCGTCGGCGAAGCTGCCGGTGCCGACGAACACATCGACGCGGTTGCGCGCGTAGTAGCCGGTGCGCGAGGCCACCTGCTTGCTGATCACCTTCTCGGCGCTCTTGAGCACATCGGGGAAGGAGAACCAGCGCGGTTCGCCGATGGCGCGGAACATCGGGTTGGTGTTGAACTGCATGATCTGCCGCACGGAGTGACGCAGCGCCTTGGACGGGATGGTGCCCAGGTGGGTGCAGTTGCCACCGACCTGGCGACGGCTGTCGACCATCGCCACCTTGCGCCCTGCTTTGGCGGCGTTCATTGCCGCGCCCTCACCGGCCGGGCCGGAACCCAGCACCACTACGTCGTAGTTGTAGACAGCCATGCGTACTCCTTCAGAACTGGCCCGCCGGCCGGGTGGCCGCGGGGCGCGATCATGGCGACTGGGCGCCATGAGAAAATTCGGGTGCAGTCTAATCAAGCGTGAACGCCGCGCACATTAACCCTTGGTCGCGTCGTAGGCCACTGTTGCCTGCACTACATGTGGTTCCACCGGGTCCCTGGCGGCGATCATCCGTGGCTTGCCTTTCACTCGTCTTTCAGCGCCCGCTCGAACGCAGGCGTGGAACGGGAGACGAAGCCACCCCCACTGCGGGTCACCAGCACGGCGGCAATGCCATGGGCCATGGCGAAGTCCCAACCCTGTTGCGGCCCGAGGATCAACAACAAGGTCGAATAACCATCGGCGCGCAGCGCGCTGGCGTCGAGCACCGTCACCGCCGCCAGGTCATGGCCGACCGGACGACCGAGGCGGGCATCGAAGGTGTGCGAATAGCGCCGGCCATTGTCCTCGAAATAATGCCGATAGTCACCCGAGGTCGATACCGCCAACCCGTGCACGGCGATGACCTGGCGGGCGACCTGGCGGTCCTCGCGGGGCAGTTCCAGGGCCACCCGCCAGGGGCTGCCGTCAGGCTTGCGGCCCAGCGCCTTGAGCTCGCCGGTGGCTTCGGCAAGGAAATTGTCGATACCCAGGGCCTGCAGGCGCGCGGCGATCAGGTCGACGGCATGGCCGGCGGCGATGCTGTTGAAGTCCAGCTCGATGGGGGCGTCCTTGCACAGGGTGTCGCCCGCCAGGCGCAGGTGGCGATAGCCGACACGCTGGCGCACCCGGGCCAGGGCTTGCGGTTCGGGCACCTGCAACTCGCGCGCCTGGGGGCCGAAGCCCCAGAGGTCGAGCAGCGGCTCGACGGTCAGGTCGTAGGCCCCCTGGCTCTGCTCGGCCAACTGCTGAGCGAAACGGAGCAGCGTCCCCATGTCGCGGTCGATGACCAGGCACTGGTTGGCCGGTAACTGGTTGAAACGGCTGACGATGGAGTCGCCACGATAGGTGGAGTAACGGCTGTCGATGGCCTGGAGGATGGCCTCGACCTCGGCTTGCACCTGCTCGGGCGCCGGGCCGCCGGGTTGGCGCACGTACTGGATGCTGTAGCTGCTGCCCATGGTCGGGCCGCCGAAGCGCTCGAGGGTGGGGCCTTGGTTGCAGGCTGACAGCAACAACAGGCAGAACAGAAGAACGGTGCGCAATATGGATCTCTCGGTTGACCGGCCTGCGCGGACGGTGCGGGAGCGGCCTTGTGTGGCGAAAGGGCTGCACAGCAGCCCCGGCAATTGTGGCAGTGACGTTGAAAACCTGGGGCCGCTTTGCGGCCCTTTCGCGACACAAGGCCGCTCCTACAACGATCGCACTGATGCGAGGAGCAAAAAAAAACGGGAACCCGAAGGTTCCCGTTTTCTCAACGCATTACAAGCGGATCAGCGTGGAAACGCTGGCGGGTTCACACCGGCCATGTCTTCCATCACGCGTACAACCTGGCAGCTGTAGCCGAACTCGTTGTCGTACCAGACGTACAGGACAACGCGGTTGTCGTTGCAGATGGTCGCCTCGGCGTCGACCACACCGGCGTGGCGCGAGCCGACGAAGTCGGTGGAGACGACTTCCTGGGAGCTGACGTAGTCGATCTGCTTGTGCAGCTCCGAGTGCATGGCGGTCTGGCGCAGGTACTCGTTGAGCTCTTCGCGGCTGGTGGCCTTCTCCAGGTTCAGGTTGAGAATGGCCATCGACACGTTCGGCGTCGGTACGCGGATCGCGTTCCCGGTCAGCTTGCCCTTGAGCACCGGCAGCGCCTTGGCGGCAGCGGTGGCGGCACCGGTCTCGGTGATGACCATGTTCAGCGGCGCGGCGCGACCACGGCGACTGCCCTTGTGGAAGTTGTCGATCAGGTTCTGGTCGTTGGTGAACGAGTGAACGGTTTCGACGTGGCCGTTGACGATGCCGTACTGGTCGTTGATGGCCTTGAGCACCGGCACGATGGCGTTGGTGGTGCAGGACGCCGCCGAGATGATCTTGTCGTCGGCGCTGATGTCGCCGTGGTTGATGCCGTGCACGATGTTCTTCAGCGCGCCCTTGCCCGGTGCGGTGAGGATCACGCGGGCAGCGCCCGGGCAGGCCAGGTGCTGGCCGAGGCCGTCGGCGTCACGCCAGACACCGGTGTTGTCGACGATCAGCGCATCGTTGATGCCGTACTGGGTGTAGTCGACTTCGCTCGGGCTCTTGGCGTAGATCACCTGGATCAGGTTGCCGTTGGCGGTGATGGTGTTGTTGGCTTCATCGATGACGATGGTGCCGTCGAACGGACCGTGTACCGAGTCGCGACGCAGCAGGCTGGCGCGCTTGACCAGGTCGTTCTCGGCGCCCTTGCGCACGACGATGGCGCGCAGGCGCAGGCCGTCGCCGCCACCGGTCTTCTCGATGAGGATGCGCGCCAGCAGGCGGCCGATACGGCCGAAACCGTACAGGACGACATCGGTGCCCTTGCGTGCGCTGGCGTTCTGCTGCCCCACCACGTCGGCCAGTTCGTCACGGACGAACTGCTCGGCGCTGCGACCATTGCCTTGGGCCTTGAACTTGTTGGCCAGCTTGCCCAGGTCGACCGAAGCGGCGCCCAGTTTCAGCTCGCTCATGGCCTTGAGCAGCGGGAATGTCTCGTGGACCGACAGCTCGGTCTCGTCGGTTTGACGGTGACGGGCAAAGCGGTGGGCTTTGAGGATCGAGATAACCGAACGGTTGATCAGGCTGCGGCCATAGATCGAGCTCACCACGTTGTTGTTGCGGTAGAGCTGACCGATAAGCGGGATCATCGCTTCAGCCAGGGCTTCACGATCGATCCACTCACCAAGACACTGGTCGGGCTTCTGAGTCACGGTAACCTTCCACATGTAGGGGAACAAAAAAGGGGCTACATTATGACGCCCCGCGGCGTATCGGGCAATGAGCGCCTGTCGCCGGCGCCAGAGGCGACCGCCACGCCCTTCACAAGCCTGACAGCGCGCCCGCTCACCGGTACAATCGGTCTCTTTGCCGCAACGCTTGGAGTCCAATCTCCCGTGTCAGTTCTGCGCCTACCGAAACTGTCGGCCACGGCCGGCAAACAAACCTGGGGCAACCTGCCCGGCGCGGCCTTGAGCCTGGCCGTCGCCGAGGCGGCCAGTACCGCTGGTCGCTTCACCCTGTTGCTGACCGCCGACAGCCAGGCCGCCGACCGCCTGGAGCAAGAGCTGCGCTTCTTCGCGCCCGAGCTGCCGGTGCTGCCGTTCCCCGACTGGGAAACCTTGCCCTACGACCTGTTCTCGCCGCACCAGGACATCATCTCGCAGCGCATCGCCAGCCTCTACCGGCTGCCGGAGCTGGACCACGGCATCCTCGTGGTGCCGATCACCACCGCCCTGCACCGCCTGGCGCCGACGCGCTTCCTGCTGGGCAGCAGCCTGGTGCTGGACGTCGGCCAGAAGATCGACGTCGAACAGATGCGCAGCCGCCTGGAAGCCAGCGGCTACCGCTGCGTCGACACGGTGTACGAGCATGGCGAGTTCGCCGTGCGCGGCGCGCTGATCGACCTGTTCCCCATGGGCAGCAAGCAGCCGTACCGCATCGACCTGTTCGACGACGAGATCGAAACCCTGCGCACTTTCGACCCGGAGAGCCAGCGCTCGATCGACAAGGTCGACTCGGTACGCCTGCTGCCGGCCCGCGAGTTCCCCATGCAGAAGGACGAGGTGACCCGCTTCAAGGCGCGGTTCCGCGAACGCTTCGACGTCGACTTCCGGCGCAGCGCGATCTTCCAGGACCTCACCAGCGGCATCATCCCGGCCGGTATCGAGTACTACCTGCCGCTGTTCTTCGAAGAAACCGCGACCCTGTTCGACTACCTGCCGGCAGACACCCAGGTGTTCTCGCTGCCTGGCGTGGAGCAGGCCGCCGAACATTTCTGGAACGATGTGCGCGGGCGCTATGAAGAGCGCCGCGGCGACCTGACCCGCCCACTGCTGCCGCCGGCCGAGCTGTTCATGCCGGTGGAGGACTGCTTCGCCCGCCTCAAGCAATGGCCGCGGGTGGTGGTCAGCAGCGAGGAACTCGACGCCGGCGCCGGCCGCGAGCGCTTCCCGGCCCGCGCCCTGCCCAACCTGGCGATCGAGGCCAAGGCCAACCAGCCGCTGGCGGAGCTGGCGAACTTCCTCGACCAGTTCAGTGGCCGGGTGCTGTTCACCGCCGAGTCCGCCGGCCGGCGCGAAGTGCTGCTGGAGCTGCTCGAGCGCCTCAAGGTACGCCCGCAGACGGTCGAGAACTGGGCCGACTTCGTCACCGGCAAGGCGCGCCTGGCGATCACCATCGCGCCGCTGGACGACGGCCTGCTGCTGGAAGACCCGGCCATCGCCCTGGTTGCCGAAAGCCCGCTGTTCGGCCAGCGCGTGATGCAGCGCCGGCGCCGCGAGAAACGCGGCGAGGCGGCCAACGACGCGGTGATCAAGAACCTCACCGAGCTGCGCGAAGGCGCCCCGGTGGTGCACATCGACCACGGTGTCGGCCGTTACCTGGGCCTGGCCACGCTGGAGATCGACGGCCAGGCCGCCGAGTTCCTCACCCTCGAGTACGCCGAAAACGCCAAGCTCTACGTGCCGGTGGCCAACCTGCACCTGATCGCCCGCTACACCGGCAGCGACGACGCCCTGGCGCCGCTGCACCGGCTCGGTTCGGAAACCTGGCAAAAAGCCAAGCGCAAGGCCGCCGAGCAAGTGCGCGACGTCGCCGCCGAGCTGCTCGACATCTACGCCCGCCGCGCCGCGCGCAAGGGCTATGCCTTCGCCGACCCGGCCGCCGACTACGCCACCTTCAGCGCCGGTTTCCCGTTCGAGGAAACCCCCGACCAGCAGGCTGCCATCGAGGCCGTGCGCGCCGACATGCTCGCCGGCCAGCCCATGGACCGCCTGGTCTGCGGCGACGTCGGCTTCGGCAAGACCGAGGTGGCCATGCGCGCCGCCTTCATCGCCGTGCACAGCGGCCGCCAGGTGGCGGTGCTGGTGCCCACCACCCTGCTCGCCCAGCAGCACTACAACAGCTTCCGCGACCGCTTCGCCGACTGGCCGGTGAAGGTCGAGGTGATGAGCCGCTTCAAGTCGGCCAAGGAAGTCGCCAGCGCCGCAGCGGAGCTGGCCGAAGGCAAGATCGACATCCTCATCGGCACCCACAAGCTGCTGCAGGACGATGTGCGCTTCAAGGACCTGGGCCTGGCGATCATCGACGAGGAACATCGCTTCGGTGTGCGCCAGAAAGAACAGCTCAAGGCGCTGCGCAGCGAGGTGGACATCCTCACCCTGACCGCGACGCCGATTCCGCGCACGCTGAACATGGCGGTGGCGGGCATGCGCGACCTGTCGATCATCGCCACCCCGCCGGCACGGCGCCTGTCGGTGCGCACCTTCGTCATGGAGCAGAACAAGAGCACGGTCAAGGAGGCGCTGCTGCGCGAGCTGCTGCGCGGCGGCCAGGTGTACTACCTGCACAACGACGTCAAGACCATCGAGAAATGCGCCGCGGAACTGGCCGAGCTGGTCCCCGAGGCGCGCATCGGCATCGGCCACGGGCAGATGCGCGAACGCGAACTCGAACAGGTGATGAGCGACTTCTACCACAAGCGCTTCAACGTGCTGATCGCCTCGACCATCATCGAGACCGGCATCGACGTGCCGAGTGCCAACACCATCGTCATCGAGCGCGCCGACAAGTTCGGCCTGGCCCAGTTGCACCAGTTGCGCGGCCGGGTCGGACGCAGCCACCACCAGGCCTACGCCTACCTGCTGACGCCCCCGCGCCAGCAGATCAGCAGCGATGCCGAGAAACGCCTGGAGGCCATCGCCAACACCCAGGACTTGGGCGCAGGCTTCGTCCTGGCCACCAACGACCTGGAGATCCGCGGTGCCGGCGAACTGCTCGGCGAGGGCCAGAGCGGGCAGATCCAGGCCGTCGGTTTCACCCTGTACATGGAAATGCTCGAGCGCGCGGTCAAGGCCATCCGCAAGGGCGCCCAGCCGAACCTCGAGCAGCCGCTGGGCGGCGGCCCGGAGATCAACCTGCGCCTGCCGGCGCTGATCCCCGAGGACTACCTGCCCGACGTGCACGCGCGCCTGATCCTGTACAAGCGCATCGCCTCGGCGACCGACGAAGAGGGCCTGAAGGACCTGCAGGTAGAGATGATCGACCGCTTCGGCCTGCTGCCGGAGCCGACCAAGAACCTGATGCGCCTGACCCTGCTCAAGCTGCAGGCGGAAAAGCTCGGCATCAAGAAGGTCGACGCCGGCCCCAACGGCGGCAAGCTGGAGTTCGAGGCCGAAACACCGGTCGACCCGCTGACCCTGATCAAGCTGATCCAGGGCCAGCCCAAACGCTACAAGTTCGAAGGCGCAACCCAGTTCCGCTTCCTGGTGCCGATGGAACGCCCCGAAGAACGCTTCAACACCCTGGAGGCGCTGTTCGAGCGTCTCGCCCCACAACCGAACTAAGGAAGCTCCATGCGTGCCATCCGTTGCCTGCCCCTGCTGCTGGCGTTGCTCACCCCGGCAGCCTTCGCCGCAGGCCCTTATCAGGTGGAAATGCTCCTGCTGCGGCAGAACGCCGTGCCGGCCATCACCAGCCCGTTCGCCCCGGAAAACTGGAGCGCCGGCGCGCCCCGCCTGGAACAGGGCGCCGAGCGCCCGACCGCCCTCGGCGACGAGGCCACCCGCCTGCAGGCCACCGCCGACTACACCGTACTGCTGCACAAGGCCTGGCAACAGGACGGCGACAGCGTCGCCCTGAGCGCCGGTGAAGGGCAGTTCGGCCACTTTCCCATCGAAGGCAACCTGACCATCAAGGAAAACCGCTTCATCGCCGTCGACGCCAACCTCTGGGTCAATCAGCTCGACGACAACGGCAGCGTGCTGCGCAGCGAGCAATTCAAGCAGAGCAACAGCAACATGAAGGCCGGCCAACTGACCTTCCTCGACGGCGGGCACCTGGCCGTGCTGCTCAAGGTGTCGCCGGCCGGCGCGCGCAAGATACCGCTGCCGGACCCGGAAATGGAGCCGTGATGCCGTGAACGCCGACGTGCAGAAACTGGCCGCCGAGAATCCAAGCTGGAAGCGCGACTTTTCCGCTGCCACCCTGCAACGGGGCGAGCGCTACGCCGAGCAGGGGCTGGTGAAGATCCAATCCCACGGCGATTCGCGCATCGTGGCCAGTTGCCTGGGCAGCGGCGGCAATGTCTACAGCCAGCGGATCATCATGACGGCCGGCCCTTCTGGACAATGCCATGTGCGCGGCAATTGCTCATGCCCGGTCGGCCACAACTGCAAGCATTGCGCCGCCGCGCTCTTCACCGTGGCCAACAGCTACCAGGGCGCCCCACCGGCCAGCGATCAACTGCCCCATCATCTGCAACAGTGGCTGCAGGGCCTGGAGCGACCAGAGCCGGCACAGCAAGCGGCAGAAGACAAACGCGGGCGCATGGTCTGCTATCAACTGCAGCTCGACGAAGACCACAACAGTTGCGTGCTGCGCGTGCGCAAGGGCACCCGCGAAGAACACGGCATCCGCTACAGCCGGGTGCAGTCGCTCTACGAACTGCTCTACGAGCCGCCGAAGTTCGTCAAGGAAGAAGATCTGCGCATCCTGCGCCAACTGTCCGCGCAGAACGCCCCCTACGGCCAGGAACGTGGCTACACCCTCAAGGGACATGAAGGGGGCGAGCTGTTGCAACGGGTGCTGGATACCGGACGCCTGATGTTCGTCGACGAACTGCCACTGCTGCGCCAGGGCCCTGAGCGTCAGGCGCAGTTCCGCTGGGTACGCCTGGACAGCGGCGACTACCGGGGCAGGTGGTACAGCGCCGAGCAGCCGCTGGAGTGCATACTGGCGCTGATACCGCTGTTCTATTTCGATATCGAGACCCAACAGATCGGCACCGTCAGCCATGACCTGGACCCGCACACTGCTCTGCAGCTGTCCCTCGCACCCGTTGTACCGGAACACCTCATCGTGCCCCTCAGCCACAAGCTCAACGCCCTGAATCACCAGTTGCCAACTCCCACCAGCGTGCAGCAGGAACAGCTCGAGGGCATCGAACCGGTGCCCCACCTGGCGCTGGGCAGCCTCGAATTCAGTGCCTACACGCCCAAGACCGGGCGCATGCAACGGCAGATGCAACACCGCGCGGCGCTGTCGTTCGACTACGACGGCCTGCGCGCCAGCGGCTCCGACGACAAGGCGCTGAGCCGCCTGGTCGGCACCACCAGCCAACGCATCCGCCGCCAGCCCCAAGCCGAACAGGCGCTGCGCAAGGCGCTGCGCGAGCATGGCTTCAAGCCGGCCACCCGCCAGAGCAAGGCCTTGCCCGACAGCGCCGGCGAGATGTACCAACTGCCCGACGACGAGGCCTGGCTGCGCTTCGCCCGCGAGGGTCTGCCACGCCTGCGCGAGGCCGGGTGGATAATCGACACCCACCGCGACTTCGCCTTCAACCTGCACGAGGTCGACGACTGGTACGCCACCATCGACGAAGCGCCGGGGCATGAATGGTTCGACCTGGAGCTGGGCATCGTCGTCGACGGCCAGCGCCACAGCCTGCTGCCGATCGTGCTGCAGCTGCTGCGCGCCAGCCCCGAGCTGTTGCGCCCCAGCGAGCTGGCCCGGCGCAATGACGACGAGCACCTGCTGATCGACCTCAACCGCGCCCGCCACGACAGCCCGGCGCTGCGCGTGGCCCTGCCCTATGGGCGGATCAAGGCCCTGATGGGCACCCTCGGCGAGCTGTACCTGCACGAAGACGCGGTCGGCCCCAGCGTGCGCCTGGAGCGCGCCGACGCCGCGCGTCTGAACGATATCGACCAGTTGCCCCTGCACTGGGAAGGCGGTAGCCATGTGCGCGACCTGGGCCGCCGCCTGCGTGACGCCCGCGACCTGCAGGTGGCGCCGCCCAAAGGGCTCAACGCCACCCTGCGCCCCTACCAGCAGCAGGGCTTGAACTGGCTGCAGGCGCTGCGCGAGATGGGCACCGGCGGCATCCTCGGCGACGACATGGGCCTGGGCAAGACCCTGCAGACCCTGGCCCACCTGCTGCTGGAAAAGGAAACCGGGCGCCTGACCCAGCCGGCGCTGGCGGTGATGCCCACCAGCCTGGTGCCCAACTGGCTCGACGAAGCCCAGCGCTTTGCCCCCGGCCTGCGCGTGCTGGCCCTGCACGGCCCCGGCCGGGCCAAGCACTTCGCCAAGCTAGCCGACTACGACCTGGTGCTGACCACCTATGCCCTCGCCCCGCGCGACCTCGAGCACCTCAAGGCGCAAGCCTGGCACCTGCTGGTGCTGGACGAGGCGCAGAACATCAAGAGCAGCACCAGCAAGGCCGCCAGCGCCGTGCGCGAGCTGCAGGCCAACCAGCGCCTGTGCCTGACCGGCACGCCGATGGAAAACAACCTCGGCGAACTCTGGTCGATCTTCCACTTCCTGTTGCCCGGCTGGCTCGGCGACAGCAAGCGCTTCAGCCACGACTACCGCACGCCGATCGAGCGCCACGGCGACACCGAGCGCATGGCCCACCTGGCCAGCCGCATCCGCCCGTTCCTGCTGCGCCGCACCAAGGAACAGGTGGCTACCGAACTGCCGCCCAAGACCGAGATGGTCCACTGGGTCGAGCTCAGCGACGCCCAGCGCGATACCTACGAGGCGGTGCGCGTGGCGATGGACAAGAAGGTCCGTGACGAGATCGCCCGCAATGGCGCCGCACGCAGCCAGATCATCATCCTCGACGCCCTGCTCAAGCTGCGCCAGGTGTGCTGCGACCTGCGCCTGGTCAAGGGTAGCGCCGAGGCCAAGGGCAGCTTCGCCGACAAGGGCAAGCTGGGCAGCCTGCTGGAGATGCTCGAGGAGTTGCTCAGCGAAGGGCGCAAGGTCCTGCTGTTCTCGCAGTTCACCTCGATGCTCGCGCTGATCGAGCCGGAGCTGGAGAAGCGCGGCATCCGCTACAGCCTGCTGACCGGTGACACCCGTGACCGGCGCACTCCGGTGCAGCAGTTCCAGAATGGTGACAGCGAGGTGTTCCTGATCAGCCTCAAGGCCGGTGGCACCGGGCTGAACCTGACCGCCGCCGATACCGTGATCCACTACGACCCCTGGTGGAACCCGGCGAGCGAGAACCAGGCCACCGACCGCGCCTACCGCATTGGCCAGGACAAGCCGGTGTTCGTCTTCAAGCTGATCACCCGCGGCACCGTGGAGGAGAAAATCCAGTTATTGCAGCAAGAAAAGGCCGCGCTGGCCGCGGGCCTGCTCGATGGCGGGGAAGCCGGGCAATGGCGGCTGGGCGACGAGGAAATCGAGGCGCTGTTCGCGCCGCTGCCGGGCAAGCGAAGTAGTAGATAACAGCCCGCGCCCACGCGCTCCAGGGCCTCGTGGGTGCGGGCTTGCCCGGCGATGCGGCGGCCAGGTCAATCGACCAGTTGCGCTTCCTGCAACGCCCCCAGCGCCTCCAGCCAACGCGGCTGCTGGCGGTAATCGGTGCGGGCAAAGCCTTGTCCACGCATCCGCGCGATCCGCGGCGACGGCTTGACCTTCAGGCGCTGCGCCGCGCTCAATGCCAGCTCGGCCGCCGCCCGGTCGTTGCACACCAGGCCCATGTCGCAGCCCGCGCTCAGCGCCGCCTCGATACGGCTGGCAGCATCTCCCACCACATGCGCGCCAGCCATCGACAGGTCGTCGCTGAAGATCACCCCGTCGAAACCCAGCTCGCCGCGCAGGATGTCCTGCAGCCAGCGACGCGAAAAGCCCGCGGGCTGGTTGTCCACCTGCGGGTAGATGACATGCGCCGGCATCACCGCCGCCAACTGCCCGCTGAGGCGGCTGAACGGCACCAGGTCCACGGCGCGCAGCTGCTCCAGGCTGCGCTCGTCCACCGGGATCGCCACGTGCGAGTCGGCCTCGGCCCAGCCATGCCCTGGGAAATGCTTGCCACAAGCGGCCATGCCGGCGGCATTCATGCCGCGAATGAACGCGCCGGCCAGCGCGGTGGCGCGCTGCGGATCACCCTCGAAGGCGCGGCTGCCGACCACGGCGCTGCGCTGGTGATCGAGGTCCAGCACCGGGGCGAAGCTCAGGTCCAGGCCCACCGCCAGCACTTCGGTCGCCATCAGCCAGCCACACTGCTCGGCCAGGTACTCGGCGTTGGCGTTGTCGGCGAGCGCGCGCATGGCGGGCAGGCGCACGAAACCCTGGCGCAGGCGCTGGACCCGCCCACCCTCCTGGTCGACCGCCAGGATCAGCTCGGGACGGATGGCGCGGATCGACGCGCACAGCTCGCGCACCTGGCGCGGGCTGTCGATGTTGCGGGCAAAGATGATCAAGCCGGCCACTTCGGGCTGGCGCAGCAGATGGCGATCTTCGGCGGTCAGCCATTTACCGGCGATATCCACCATCAGGGAGCCTTGCAGGCTGACAGTCATAGGGAGTCCTTCATTGGAAATCCAGGGCGCACACTGCCATCGGACCGCGTTGGGCCCGATGGTTCAGTGTGGCGGGAAGCGCGCCGGCAGGTCGTGCGGCGCGAGGCGTTTCAGGCATGGACGCTAGCTTAGCCGAAGCGCCCTGCCCCGCCCAGTGCTCAGACCTTGGCCGGGGCGCTGGTCTTGCTGCGCGGGCGCAGCTGCGCCGAGGCCATGGCCTCGTCGGTGACGCCGCTGTCGGCGCGCATGCCGGCGGCGAGGAACGGTACCATCAGGCGCATCACCTGCTCGATCGAGGTATTGATGCCGAAATCGGTCTCGGCGATGGCGCGCAGGGCCTTGATGCCAGACATGCTGAATGCCGCCGCGCCGAGCATGAAGTGCACGCGCCAGAACAGCTCCAGTGGCGGGATACGCGGGGCGGCTTCGTTGACCAGCTGCATGTAGCGACGGAACACCTTGCCGTACATGTCTTCGAGGTACCGCCGCAGGTGGCCCTGGCTCTGGCTGAAGGCCAAGCCCAACAGGCGCATGAAGATCGACAGGTCGTTGTTGCTGCGCGGCTGCACGGCGAGCGCCTGCTCGACCAGCATTTCCAGCAGCTCTTCAAGGCTGGCCTTTTGCTCCGGACGCGCCTGGCGGCGCTCCAGCTCACGCTCCAGGCTGGCGCAGAACGGGCCGAGGAACCGCGAGAAGACCGCCTGGATCAGGGCCTTCTTGGAGCCGAAGTGGTAGTTCACCGCCGCCAGGTTGACCCCGGCCTTGCTGGTGATCAGGCGCAACGAGGTTTCCGCGAACCCGCGCTCCGCGAACAGCTGCTCCGCCGCATCGAGGATGCGCTCTACGGTTTCCGATTGGGCCATGACTACTCCGCCTGACAAACAGTTGTTTGAAACATACGTTTCAAGGCTGTCCCTGTCAAGGTGGGATGACCGGCCGGTCGCCATTTAAATGCGCCAAGCTGCAAGCTGCAAGCGACACGACAGGCCCAGGGCTGGCTATTTCTTGCAGCAAGTAGCTTGCAGAGCGCCCGGCACTGTATATAATCCCAGTCACTGTATAAAAAGACAGAGCCCTCGCCCATGCTGAAACTGACGCCACGCCAAGCCGAGATTCTGGCTTTCATCAAACGCTGCCTCGAGGCCAACGGCTTCCCGCCGACCCGCGCCGAGATCGCCCAGGAGCTGGGCTTCAAGTCGCCCAATGCCGCCGAGGAGCACCTCAAGGCCCTGGCTCGCAAAGGGGCCATCGAGATGACCCCCGGCGCCTCGCGCGGCATCCGCATCCCAGGCCTGGAGCCGAAGGACGAAGACAACGGCCTGCCGATCATCGGCCGGGTCGCCGCCGGTGCGCCGATCCTCGCCGAACAGCACATCGAGGAATCCTGCAACATCAACCCGGCCTTCTTCCATCCCCGCGCCGACTACCTGTTGCGCGTACACGGCATGAGCATGAAGGACATCGGCATCTTCGACGGCGACCTGCTCGCCGTGCACACCACCCGCGAAGCCCGCAACGGCCAGGTGGTGGTGGCCCGTATCGGCGATGAAGTGACCGTCAAGCGCTTCAAGCGCGAAGGCAACAAGGTCTGGCTGATCGCCGAAAACCCCGAATTCGCCCCCATCGAAGTCGACCTGAAGGAACAGGAGCTGGTGATCGAGGGCTTGAGCGTCGGCGTTCTGCGCCGCTGATCCAGGAGGCGTCATGCAGCCTTTCACCCACACGCACACACCCGCCCAGTTGCCGCTGTTCGAGGCCTTCCTCGCCCAGCCGGTGCTGCCGGGGCTCAAGCCCGGCAGCACGCCGCGCAAAAGCAGCCAGCCGGAGCTGTACAGCGAGTTGGCCCTGCGCGGCGCCCCGGGGCATTGCCAGAGCCTGCTGGCGCCCGTGTTGCGCGAACTCAGCGAAGAAGACGACAGCCGCTGGCTGACCCTGATCGCCCCGCCTGGCAGCCTGACCCAAGCCTGGCTGCGCGAGGCGGGCTTGAACCGCGAGCGCATCCTCATCCTGCAACCCGGCGGCAAGCAAACCCCGCTGCAACTGGCCTGCGAAGCCCTGCGCCTGGGCCACAGCCATACCGTGGTCAGCTGGTTCCCCAGCGTCAGCAGCAGCGCACGCCAGCAACTGCTGCGCGCCGCCGCCCTCGGAAACGCACAAAGCCTGAACATCCGCCTCGGCTGATGTTCAGGCTTTGCCTGTCAAATGCTTGAAATCCGCAGCCGCTGACGTGGCGTCTGCAGCGACTCAGTGAAGCACGCGCGGCCCTTCTTCACGCTCGAAGTCGCCCTCCACCAGGCGCCCCGCCATTTGTACGCCAACGCTAAGCATGGCCTTGGCCACTTCCACATGCTGTCCTTGCAGGAATGCCTTGGCATCCTCTGAGAAATCCAGGGTTACCAGGGAACCTTCATCCTCGGCGCGGCGCAGCTCGATGCGGCCATCAGGTAACTCGACAATTTCTAGAAAGGACGTTGACATATAGGGGCCTGCTTTTCACGAAAGGCCAGCATTGTACCAGCCATGGAAGCTGTCAGCACTCACTGAGCGCGTCGCGGAATCGCCTTACCAAGTCCTTGAGGTCCTGTCGCCAAGCCTGCAACGCGTCCCGGGAAAGCGCGACCGGCTCGGGTTCGTCGAGGCTGACGGCTTGTATCAGCGGCTGGGTGACGTCGGTTTTGACGGTTTTCTTCGCGACCGGTGGTCGGAACAAATCGGCATAAGCCGCCAGCAGCTGCGCCAGCCAGGTTTCCCGTTGGCTGACCAGCTCGAGCATTTCGCCTACCTCGGGAATGGCGATGCTGTTGAGTGCTTCTTCGGCCAGGGCCTGCTCGACCGTGGCCGCCACTGGCAAGCGGTAGAAACCCGCGATCTCATGGCACAGGCCCAACAGCCCACCGTACAGGTGGAACAGCGCCGACTCGCGCTCGGCCTGGATCAGGCCCTGGGCATTCAGCGCCTGGCTCTGTTCGGCCCTGGCCATGGATTCCAGGGCAAGGCCGGCGAAGAACAATTTCTGGTTGGTGCGGGTGTAGCGTTCCTGGGCCATGTTCGATGACCTCCCATGAGCAGCAAGGCGATACCGCAGTGTCGGGGATTGGCCCGCCCTACCGCAAGCACAAACGCTCGCGGGGCAAGCCCGCCCCCACAGGCTTCGTTCGAGCCTTGTGGGAGCGGGCTTGCCCCGCGATTAGCGTGAAGCCTGGATCAGCGCTTGTCTTCGACTTTCCAGGCCTTGCCATCGAAGAACGCCTTCCAGCCGGTCGGCTTGCCATCGACCTCGGACTGCACGTACTGCTCCTTGGTCTTGCGGCTGTAGCGGATCACCGCCGGACGACCATCCGGATCCTTCTGCGGTGCGTCGCAGAGGAAGTGGTACTTCGGATCGATCTCATGCTTGTGCGGCACGATCTCCAGCACCAATGGTGCCCGCGTCTCACGGTTCTTCGGGAACTGGCTGGCGGCCAGGAACAGCCCCGAGGCACCATCGCGCAGCACGTAGGTGTCATCGACCTTCTCGCACTTGAGCTCGGGCATGTCCACCTTGTCCATCTTCGGCGGCGCCGCCTCGCCGCTCTTGAGCAGCTTGCGGGTGTTCTTGCACGCAGGATTGGTGCAGCCGAAGAACTTGCCGAAGCGGCCAGTCTTGAGCTGCATCTCGCTGCCGCACTTGTCGCACTCCAGGCTCGGCCCTTCGTAGCCCTTGATGCGGTAGCTACCTTCCTCGATCTCGTAGCCGGCGCAGTCCGGGTTGTTACCACAAATGTGCAGCTTGTGCTTTTCGTCGAGCAGGTAGGCGTCCATCGCCGTGGCGCAGATCGGGCAACGGTGCTTGCCACGCAGTACCAGCGACTCCGACTCACCCTCGTCGTCGGCGGCAATCTCGTCGCCCGGCACCAGGTTGACGGTGGCTTTGCAACGCTCCTTCGGTGGCAGGCTGTAGCCCGAGCAGCCAAGGAACACACCGGTGGACGCGGTGCGGATCATCATCGGCCGGCCGCATTCCTTGCACGGGATATTGGTCAGGGTCGGCTGGTTGGCACGCATGCCGTGTTCGCTGGACTCGGCGGTCAGCAGCTTCTTGCTGAAATCGCCGTAGAACTCGTCGAGGACGTTCTTCCAGTCACGCTCGCCCTGGGCCACATCGTCGAGGTTCTCTTCCATGCCGGCGGTGAAGCCGTAGTCCATCAGGTTGGCGAAGCTCTCCGACAGGCGCTCGGTGACGATATCGCCCATCTTCTCGGAGTAGAAGCGACGGTTGTGCAGCGTCACGTAGCCGCGGTCCTGGATGGTCGAGATGATCGCCGCGTAGGTCGACGGGCGACCGATACCGCGCTTTTCCATCTCCTTGACCAGGCTGGCTTCGGTGAAGCGCGCCGGCGGCTTGGTGAAGTGCTGGCTCGGGTCCAGCTGAATCAGCTTGAGCACCTCGCCCTGGGCCATTTCCGGAAGCACGTCGTCCTCGCCCGGCTTGCTCTGCTGGGGCAGTACACGGGTATAACCGTCGAACTTGAGGATACGGCCCTTGGCGCGCAGCTCGAAGTCGCCGGCCACCACGGTGACGCTGGTCGACAGGTATTGCGCAGGCGGCATCTGGCAGGCCAGGAACTGGCGCCAGATCAGCTCGTACAGGCGCTCGGCGTCACGTTCCATGCCGCTGAGCTTGGTCGGGTGGGTGTTGACGTCGGACGGGCGGATCGCCTCGTGCGCCTCCTGTGCCCCTTCCTTGCTGCCGTAGACGATCGGCGCGGCCGGCAGGTATTGCTTGCCAAATTCGTTCTCGATGTAGCTGCGGGCCATCTCGACGGCGTCGGTCGACAGGTTGGTCGAGTCGGTACGCATATAGGTGATGTAGCCGGCTTCGTACAGACGCTGGGCCATCATCATGGTCTTCTTGACCCCGAAGCCCAGGCGATTGCTCGCGGCCTGCTGCAGGGTGGAGGTGATGAAGGGCGCCGAAGGCTTGCTGCTGGTCGGCCGGTCTTCGCGCTTGCTGACGCTGTAGCTCGACGACTTGAGCTGCTCCAGCGCGGCCATCGCCTGCGCCTGGTTGAGCGGCTTGAAGGCCTCGCCCTGCTGGCGCGCCACCTCGAAACGCACCTTGGCGTTCTTTGCGGTACCCAGGTCGGCGTGGACTTCCCAGTATTCTTCCGGGTTGAACGCACGGATCTCGCGCTCACGCTCGACCACCAGCTTCACCGCCACGGATTGCACGCGGCCGGCCGAAAGGCCGCGGGCGATCTTGGCCCACAACAGCGGCGAGACCATGTAGCCCACCACGCGATCAAGGAAGCGCCGAGCCTGCTGGGCATTGACCCGATCGATATCGAGTTCGCCCGGCTGGGAAAACGCCTCCTGGATGGCTTTCTTGGTGATCTCGTTGAACACCACGCGCTTGTAGCGGCTGTCGTCACCCCCGATGGCTTCGCGCAGGTGCCAGGCAATGGCTTCCCCCTCGCGATCCAAGTCGGTTGCGAGATAGATGGTGTCGGCATCCTTGGCCAGGCGGCGCAGCTCTTCGATCACCTTTTCCTTGCCAGGAAGGATCTCGTACTTGGCCTTCCAGCCCGCCTCAGGGTCGACGCCCATGCGCGCGACCAGGGTGCGCCGGGCCTTTTCCTTCGGCGACAGGGCCGGGGCCTCGGCCGCCGCCTTGCCACGCTTGGCCGCCGGTTCCTTGCTCGCACTGGCGGAACCGCTGGTGGGAAGGTCTCGGATATGGCCGATACTCGACTTCACCACGTACTGGCTGCCCAGGTACTTGTTGATGGTCTTGGCCTTGGCCGGGGATTCCACAATGACCAGCGATTTGCCCATGGATCGGAGTATTCCTGAATCTGAAGATGAAAAACGCGTCAGGTGCCAGACGCGGCACCGCTATATATAGTGGCAAAAGAGTGAGGTCAAGCGCGGTCTATCACTCGTGCGCCTTGCCATGCTGCTCAGGCAAGCCTTCTTCGGCCTTGACCAAAGCAAAGCGTGGCACCTGCTCGCCGTCAACCTCGACGGACTCCTGGAACATCGAAAGCGGCCTGACCCAGAAACTGTAATCACCATACAGGCACTGGTAGAACACCATCCACTCTTCGCTCTCGGAATGGCGCGCCGCGCTGAACACGCGATACTCAGGGCCTTTGTAATGCCGGTACACACCAGGTTGTATCTGCATGTCGCTCGCCCTCTTGAACAAATCCTGTAAAAAACAAAAGCCGGGGCACGAGGCCCCGGCTGCTGTCCCGCAACGCGATCAGACGCGTTCGAAGACAGTGGTGATGCCTTGGCCCAGGCCGACACACATGGTGGCAACGCCCAGGGTACCGCCATTTTGCTTCATGACGTTGAGCAGGGTGCCGGAAATCCGCGCACCAGAGCAACCGAACGGGTGGCCCAGGGCGATGGCGCCGCCGTGCAGGTTAACCTTCTCATCCATCTTGTCGAGCACTTTCAAGTCTTTGAGCACCGGCAGGGCCTGTGCGGCAAAGGCTTCGTTGAGCTCGAAGAAGTCGATGTCAGCGATGCTCAAGCCCGCGCGCTTGAGGGCTTTCTGCGTGGCTGGCACCGGGCCGTAGCCCATGATCGCCGGGTCGACACCCGCCACGGCCATCGAACGGATCACCGCCAACGGCTGGATCCCCAGGTCCATGGCGCGCTGGCCGGACATGACGATCATGCACGAAGCACCGTCGGTGATCTGCGACGAGGTACCAGCAGTGACGGTACCGCCTTTGGGGTTGAACGCCGGTTTCAGCGACGCCAGGCCCTCAAGGGTGGTTTCCGGGCGAATGGTCTCATCGTAGTCGAAGACCTTCAGGAAGCCGTTCTCGTCGTAGCCCTGGATCGGGATGATCTCGTCCTTGAACTTGCCTTCGATCGTTGCCTTGTGGGCGAGCTGGTGCGAACGCAGGCCGAACAGATCCTGTTGCTCACGGGTGATGCCATGCATCTTGCCGAGCATCTCGGCGGTGAGGCCCATCATCCCGGAAGCCTTGGCGGCGTGCAAGGACAGGTGCGGGTTGGGGTCGACGCCATGCATCATGCTGACGTGGCCCATGTGCTCCACGCCACCGACCACGAACACGTCGCCGTTGCCGGTCATGATCGCCTGGGCGGCGGTGTGCAGCGCGCTCATCGACGAGCCGCACAGGCGGCTGACGGTCTGCGCCGCGGCGGTGTGCGGGATCTGGGTCATCAGCGAGGCCATGCGCGCGACGTTCCAGCCCTGCTCCAGGGTCTGGTTGACGCAGCCCCAGATCACGTCCTCGACCTCTTTCGGGTCGACCTTGTCGTTGCGCTCCAGCAGCTTGCTGATCAGGTGCGCGGACAGGTCCTCGGCACGGGTGTTGCGGTGCATGCCACCCTTGGAGCGGCCCATCGGCGTGCGACCGAAGTCGACAATCACCACGTCTCTTGGATTCAGGCTCATATCAGTATTCTCGCTCTAGCTCGTTGGGCGCTCAGTTGAAGAAGCGCTGGCCGTTCTTGGCCATTTCGCGCAGCTTCGCAGTGGGGTGGTACAGCGGCCCCAGGTCGGCGTACTTGTCGGCCAGTGCGACGAACTCGGCGACCCCGATCGCATCGATGTAGCGCAGCGCGCCACCGCGGAAGGGAGGGAAGCCGATGCCGTAGACCAGGCCCATGTCGGCTTCGGCGGCAGTGGCGACGATGCCGTCTTCCAGGCAGCGCACGGTCTCCAGGCACAGCGGGATCATCATCCAGTTGATGATGTCTTCGTCGCTGACTTCACGCTGTTCGAAGACGATCGGCTTGAGCACGTCGAGCACCGTGGCGTCGGCGACCTTCTTCGGCTTGCCGCGCTTGTCGGTCTCGTAGGCATAGAAGCCCTTGCCGTTCTTCTGACCCAGGCGGTTGGCCTCGTACAGGGCGTCGACGGCCGAGCGGCGCTCGTCCTTCATGCGGTCCGGGAAGCCTTCAGCCATCACGTCGCGGCCATGGTGGCCGGTGTCGATGCCGACCACGTCCATCAGGTAGGCCGGGCCCATTGGCCAGCCGAACTTCTCCATGACCTTGTCGATGCGCACGAAGTCGACACCCGCGCTGACCAGCTTGGCGAAGCCGCCGAAGTACGGGAACAGCACACGGTTGACCAAGAAGCCCGGGCAGTCGTTGACCACGATCGGGTTCTTGCCCATTTTCTTGGCGTAGGCCACGGTGGTGGCGACCGCCACGTCACTGGACTTCTCGCCACGAATCACTTCCACCAGCGGCATCATGTGCACGGGGTTGAAGAAGTGCATGCCGACGAAGTTTTCCGGGCGCTTGAGCGCCTTGGCCAGCAGGTTGATGGAGATGGTCGAGGTGTTGGAGGCGAGGATGGCGTCATCCTTCACCTGACCTTCCACCTCGGCCAGCACCGCCTGCTTGACCTTCGGGTTCTCGACCACGGCTTCGACGACGATGTCGACGTTGGCGAAGTCGCCGTAGGACAGGGTCGGACGGATGGCATTAAGTGCCTCGGCCATTTTCGCCGGGGTCAGTCGACCCTTCTCGACGCGCTTGCCGAGCAGCTTGGAGGCTTCGTTCAGGCCCAGCTGGATGGCATCCTCGCGGATGTCCTTCATCAGGATCGGGGTACCCTTGACTGCCGACTGGTAGGCGATGCCGCCCCCCATGATGCCGGCGCCGAGCACGGCGGCCTGCTTCACGTCGCGGGCGATCTCGTCATGGGCCTTGGCCTTGCGCTTGAGCTCCTGGTCATTGAGGAACAGGCCGATCAGGCTTTCGGCGACCGAAGTCTTGGCCAGTTTGGCGAAGCCGGCGGCCTCGACTTCCAGGGCCTTGTCGCGGCCGAAGTTGGCGGCTTTCTGGATGCTCTTGATGGCTTCTACCGGGGCCGGGTAGTTCGGGCCGGCCTGGCCGGCGACGAAGCCCTTGGCGGTCTCGAAGGCCATCATCTGCTCGATGGCGTTGAGCTTGAGTTTTTCCAGCTTCGGCTGGCGCTTGGCCTTGTAGTCGAGCTCGCCGCTGATGGCGCGCTTGACCAGGTCCAGGGCACCGGCCTGGAGCAGCTCGGGGGTGACCACGGCATCGACGGCGCCGACCTTCAGGGCGTCTTCGGCGCGGTTTTCCTTGCCCGAGGCGATCCATTCGATGGCGTTGTCCGAACCGATCAGGCGCGGCAGGCGCACGGTGCCGCCAAAGCCTGGGTAGATGCCCAGCTTGACTTCCGGCAGGCCGACCTTGGCAGTGCTGGACATGACCCGGTAGTCGGCGGCCAGGCACATCTCCAGGCCGCCCCCCAGGGCGATACCGTTGATGGCGACGACGGTCGGCACCTGCAGGTCTTCGAAGTCATTGAAAATGCGGTTGGCTTCCAGGTTGCCGGCGACCAGTTCGGCCTCGGGCAGCTTGAAGTTGTCGACGAACTCGGTGATGTCGGCGCCGACGATGAACACGTCCTTGCCACTGCTGACGATCACGCCCTTGACCGACGCATCGACCTTGATCGCGTCCACTGCCTGGCGCAGCTCGTTCAGAGTGAGGCGGTTGAACTTGTTGACGGACTCACCCTTGAGGTCGAACTTCAGTTCGACGATGCCGCTTTCAAGAGCCTTAACCGTGATGGCTTTACCTTCGTAAATCATCAACTGATCTCCACGATATGGAAGCTGAACTGTACACGCCGATCACTGGCGAAAGGGCCGGTGGTTCCGATCCCCTCCCCAGGCACACCCGCCGGCGCGCTAATCGGGATTCGTAAGAGCCGTCTGACATACAAACGCTCAATTCATACGCCCGTTTGATTTGGGTGTGCACACATTCTCCGAAAAGATCGACGTTGTCAAATGCTCCCGCGCACCTTGAAAACGCGACTTTCCAGTCATCTTCTACCCGCTGGGCAGGAAACATGATGAAAGTGATTGCCGATCATTCATGTCAGCGATAGACCATCGGCGAACGACGGCGGCTGCAATTATTTAAACGCACCGGACGGCGCTGGCTACACTGCCTGTGATTGCAAGTGTTTCCGGCCTGCCTGGCCTTTTTCTGCGCAGCAGAACGCACCGCGCCGCGCCAAAGCTGTTCAGCTCTGGCGCGGCGCGGTGCGTTTACGGACGGGTCAGGCGAGGCTGTCGAAGAACCAGGCAATATCCTGCAAAACAGATTTATCGCCCCGCTCGCTCCAGTACAGGACGATCATGCGGCTGTCGGCCTCGACCTTGTACACCGTGGCGGGCAACCGCGCGAAGACCTCGACCAGACGCGCGTCCTCGCATGGCTCGCGCCACTGGTTCCACCACACACCCGGGGTGATCTGCCAATAGCACCAGCTGTCCACGTGCCCACGGCGGCGCGCCCGGTGGTACTGCGGGCAGGGGCTTGGCGGCTCGTTTTCGAGCCAGTGCGGCCACTGCTGGGGTGCCAGTTGCATGGCCAGGCCCATGCGCCGCGCTTCAAGGCGCAGGTTCATCTGCTCGCCCTGCCTGCGCGACTGGCGCAGCCAGGCAAGCGGGCTGAGCATCACCGCAAGGATTGACACCACCAGCCATACCGTCATATCTGTAGACCTTATAAAGCGTTGCAAATGAGCGGGTTATCCAGGTTTCACCAACGCCCCGCACGAAAGCGACCATACTTCTACTATCGCGATTGTCAGGAGTACTCACATGTCCTACGAACATCTTCTGGTCGCTGTCGACCTGACCGAAGAATGCGACCCGGTGATCAAGCGCGCCATGAAGCTCGCCGAACCTACCGGCGCCAAGGTTTCCCTGGTGCATATCGTCGAGCCCATGGCCATGGCCTTCGGCGGCGACGTGCCGATGGACCTGTCGCAGTTGCAGCAGCAACAGTTCGACCAGGCCAAGGAACGCATGGAGCGCCTGTTCAACAAGTATCCGGACATCAAGAAAGGCGACTCGCACCTGGTCTACGGCCAGCCGCGCCAGGAAATCCACCAGCTGGCCAAGGACCAGAAGTGCGACCTGATCGTGGTCGGCAGCCATGGCCGCCATGGCCTGGCCCTGCTGCTGGGCTCCACCGCCAACGACGTGCTGCACGGCGCGCCTTGCGATGTGCTGGCAGTACGCCTACTGAAGAAAGAATAAGCTTCGCCGGCAAGCCGGCGCCTGCACAAACCTCGCAGGAGCCGGCTTGCCGGCGCACGGGCCAACAGCATTACTCAGCCTTCGAGCTCGGCCCAGCGCTCCACCAGCGCATCCAGCTCACCTTGCAGCTTCTCGAGCTTGGCCAGCACCGCCGAGGTTTCGGCAATCGGCCGCTGATAGAAATCGGCAGCGCTCACTTCTTCCTGCACCTCGGCCATGCGCTGCTCCACCGCGTCGATCTGCCCCGGCAGCATTTCCAGCTCACGCTGCAACTTGTAGCTGAGCTTCTTCTTCGAAGCGTCAGGCGCCGCGGCGACTGCGGCCGGCGCAACCGGCTCGGCCACCTTCTCGACCACCGCGCTGTTGAGCTCGGACTTGCCGCCCTTGCTCTCGGTCACGCCCAGCAGCTTGGGCGAACCACCTTGGCGAATCCAGTCCTCGTAGCCACCGACATACTCACGCACGCGCCCTTCGCCTTCGAACACCAGGGTGCTGGTGACCACGTTGTCGAGGAAGGCCCGGTCGTGGCTGACCATCAGCACGGTACCCTTGTAGTTGGACAACACCTCTTCGAGCAGCTCGAGGGTTTCGACATCCAGGTCGTTGGTCGGCTCGTCCAGCACCAGCAGGTTGGCCGGCTTGCTGAACAGCTTGGCCAGCAGCAGGCGCGCGCGCTCACCACCGGACAGCGCCTTGACCGGGGTACGGGCACGCTGCGGGCTGAACAAGAAATCGCCGAGATAGCTGAGCACGTGGCGGTTCTGGCCATCGATCTCGATGAAGTCGCGGCCTTCTGCGAGGTTGTCGATGACGGTCTTTTCCAGGTCGAGCTGGTGGCGCATCTGGTCGAAATACGCCACTTCCAGCTTGGTACCGCGCTCGACCTTGCCGCTGGTCGGCTCCAGGTCGCCGAGCATCAGCTTGAGCAAGGTGGTCTTGCCGGTGCCGTTGGCACCAAGCAGGCCAATGCGATCCTGGCGCTGCAGCACCATGGAGAAGTCCTTGACCAGTTTCGGCCCACCGGCATGGGCGAAGCTGACATCCTCGAGCAGCATCACCTGCTTGCCAGACTTGTCCGCCACCTCGATCTGGATATTGGCCTTGCCCTGGCGCTCACGGCGCTCGCCGCGCTCGACGCGCAGCGCCTTGAGCGCGCGCACGCGGCCTTCGTTGCGGGTGCGCCGGGCCTTGATGCCCTGGCGGATCCACACCTCTTCCTGGGCCAGGCGCTTGTCGAACAGCGCATTGGCGGTGGCCTCGGCGGCGAGCTCGGCCTCCTTGTGCACCAGGAAGCTGGCGTAGTCGCCGTTCCAGTCGATCAGTCCGCCACGGTCCAGCTCGAGGATGCGCGTAGCCAGGTTCTGCAGGAAGGAACGGTCGTGGGTGATGAACAGCACGGCGCCGTTGAAACCGCTCAGGGCCTCTTCAAGCCAGGCGATGGCACCGATGTCCAGGTGGTTGGTCGGCTCGTCGAGCAGCAGCAGGTCGGGCTCGGACACCAACGCCTGGGCCAGCAGCACCCGGCGGCGCCAGCCACCGGACAGTTCGGCAAGGGTCTTGTCGGCCGGCAGTTGCAGGCGGCTCAGGGTGCTCTCGACCACCTGCTGCAAGCGCCAGCCGTCACGGGCCTCCAGCTCGTGCTGGACATGCATGAGCTTGTCCAGGTCTTCATCGCCGTGGATGTTCTGGCTCAGGTGGTGGTATTGCGCCAGCAGCTCGCCGACGCCGTCCAGGCCTGCCGCCACCACGTCGAACACGGAGCGCTCGTCGGCCACCGGCAGTTCCTGCGGCAACTCGCCGATCTTCAGCCCTGGGGCACGCCAGATATCGCCGTCGTCAGGCTTCTGCTCGCCCTTGACCAGGCGCAGCATGCTCGACTTGCCCGTGCCGTTGCGGCCGATGATGCACACCCGCTCGCCTCGGGCGATCTGCCAGGAAACCTTGTCCAGCAGCGGCATGGCGCCGAATGCGAGGGACACATCGCTTAATTTGAGCAGGGTCATGATCTTCTCCAAAAACCGGGCGCGCATTCTACCTGACTTGCCCCGCCACGGCATCAGCGACACGTTTCCCGCTGCCCGGCGTCGGATAACAACTCGATACAAGCACAGTGCTTTCACCGCTCCCCGGCAACCGGCTAAGCTAGGCAGTAATACCCAACAGTGCTGGCTCCGCCGTCACTCTCACTGGTTCAACTGCCCGGACGTATCATGCGCAGCCGCCTGTTACAACTTGCTTCCGCCCTGCTGCTCACCGCCACCGCCGCGAGTGCCGCACAGGCCGCCGACCTCAGCCAACAACGCCAGTACTACGACGAGGCCAAGCGCGCCCTGGCCAAGGGCGACAAGGGCCCGTACCTGCGCTACGCCCAGGCGCTACGCGACTACCCACTGACGCCATACCTGACCTACGACGAACTGACCGCGCGCCTGAAAAACGCCAGCAACCAGGAGATCGAAGGTTTCCTCGCCGCCCATGGCGACCTGCCCCAGGCCAACTGGATGAAGCTGCGCTGGCTGCGCTGGCTGGCCGAGCGCGGCGAATGGAACACTTTCACCAAGTACTATGACCCGAAGCTGAACTTCACCGAACTGGACTGCCTCAACGGCCAGTACCAGCTCAGCCACGGCCTGCGCGCCGAAGGCTTCGCCACGGCGGAAAAACTGTGGAACGTCGGCAAGTCGCAGCCCACCGCCTGCGACACCCTGTTCGCGCTGTGGGCCGCCGAAGGCCAGCTGACCGAGGCCAAGCGCTGGCAGCGCGCCAAACTGGCGGCCCAGGCGCGCAACTACGGCCTGGCCAACAACCTGGTGAAAACCCTCCCCACCCTCGGTCCGCAAGGCAAGCTGCTGCTCGACGTGGCGCAAAAGCCAGAGCTGCTCAACCAGCCCTCGCGCTTCACCCCGGTCAACGAGGCCATGTCGGACGTGGTCAGCCTTGGCTTGCGCCGCCTGGCCCGGCAGAATCCCGAACAGGCCATGGCGCTGCTCGACGACTACGCCCAGCGCATGCACTTCTCCCGCGACGAGAAAGTCGCCATCGCCCGCGAGATCGGCCTGACCCTGGCCCGCCGCTACGACCCGCGCGCCCTCGAGCTGATGACCCGCTACGACCCCGAGCTGCGCGACAACACCGTCAGCGAATGGCGCATGCGCCTGCTGCTGCGCCTGGGCCGCTGGGAAGACGCCTACGAGCTGACCCAGCGCCTGCCCCAGGACCTGGCCAGTAGCAACCGCTGGAAATATTGGCAGGCGCGCAGCCTGGAGCTGGCGCAACCGAACAACCCGCAAATTCCGCTGCTGTACAAGACCGTGGCCCGCGAACGCGACTTCTACGGCTTCCTCGCCGCGGACCGGGCGCAGACTCCTTACCAGCTGAACAACAAGCCGCTGATGCTGAGTCAGGCGGTGATCAACAAGGTGCGCAACACCCCCGGTGTGCGCCGCGCCCTGGAGTTCCATGCCCGCGGCCAGATCGTCGAGGGCCGCCGCGAGTGGTACCACGTCAGCCGCCACTTCAACCGTGACGAGATGGTCGCCCAGGCGCGCCTGGCCTACGACATGCGCTGGTACTTCCCGGCCATTCGCACCATCAGCCAGGCGCAGTACTGGGACGACCTGGATATCCGCTTCCCCATGGCCCACCGCGACACCCTGGTGCGCGAGGCCAAGGTTCGCGGCCTGCATTCGAGCTGGGTGTTCGCCATTACCCGCCAGGAGAGCGCCTTCATGGAGGATGCCCGCTCCAGCGTCGGCGCCAGCGGCCTGATGCAGCTGATGCCGGGCACCGCCAAGGAGACCGCGCGCAAGTTCAGCATCCCGTTGGCCTCGCCGGCACAGGTGCTCAACCCGGACAAGAACATCCAGCTCGGCGCCGCCTACCTGAGCCAGGTGCACAGCCAGTTCAACGGCAACCGGGTACTGGCCTCGGCGGCCTACAACGCCGGCCCAGGCCGGGTGCGCCAGTGGCTCAAGGGCGCCAAGCACCTGAGCTTCGATGTGTGGGTTGAGTCGATTCCGTTCGACGAGACCCGCCAGTACGTGCAGAACGTGCTGTCGTATTCGGTCATCTATGGGCAGAAGCTCAATTCACCGCAACCGCTGGTGGATTGGCATGAGCGGTATTTCGACGATATGTGATCGTTCACCGTAAACGCTGTAGCACCTATCGGATCGAGCGCCGCGCGGGCGGCGCTCGATCTCAAGAGCACGGCAAGACTATCGCCCAACACCTTGCCCTACTCGACAACCTCAACCGCCATCCCCACCTTCAGCTCACCCTCGCCATCCACTGCCAGGTTCTGGCCAAACAGCACATCCCCTTCCCGCTCGCGGAATGTCTTGAGGGTGGTCAAGGGTTCCCGGTCGGCGCTGCGCTCGCCGGTGGCAGGGTCGAGGGTGGTGAGGATGCAGCGCACGCTCGGCTTGAGCACACGAAAGGTCATGCCACCGATGCGAATGCGCCTCCAGCGGTCCTCGGCGAACGCTTCGGCGCCTTCGACCACCAGGTTGGGACGAAAACGCAGCATCTCCATCGGCCGACCAACCCGACGGCTGAGCTCGTCCAGTGAAGCCTGGCCAATCAGCAGCAACGGAAAACCATCGGGAAATGCCGCGCGGTCGCTGTTCAGGCCATAGCCGCTGGGCAGGTAGCGGGCCCGTTGCTGCGGGCAATGCACCAGCCGCACCGCCTTGCCCAGCAGCTCGCTGAGCCAGGCCGCTGGCGCATCGCCCGCATCGGGCACGCGCAACGTGTCACGCCAGATGGTGACGCCGCGCAGGTCGTCATCGGCGCCCGGCACCGGCACTTCCAGCGCGGCCTGCCCCGGCGCGGCCAGCAGTAACTGACCCTCGGCGCCATAGCTGGCGCTGATCTGTCCGAGCCGTGGCCAGGCCCGCTGCGTGAGGAAGCGGCCATTCTCCGCCTCCACCACCAGCCAGCGCCGGTCACCGTCCAACCCCATGTTGCCCACGGGCGATGCCGACAGGCTCTGCGCCTGCGCCGACTTCACCGGATAACGATACAACGCGCTCAGAAACATGCTTGCCCGCCTTGCGCCAGTCGAAACGCCAAGCTTATACGCAGGCGGGCGGCGATTACACTGCGGCGTGATCCAGGCTCAAGCGCTGGCGCACCACCTCCACCAGGCGATCCGGCTGGAACTTGGAAAGGAAGTTGTCGCAACCGACCTTCTTCACCATCGATTCGTTGAAGCTGCCCGACAGCGAGGTGTGCAGCACCACGTACAGGCCACGCAGGCGCGGGTCGTTGCGGATTTCGGTGGTCAGCCGGTAGCCGTCCATCTCGGGCATTTCGGCATCGGTGAAGACCATCAACAGTTTTTCGCAGACATCCTCCCCAGCATCGGCCCAGCCCTTGAGCAGGCGCAGCGCCTTGAGGCCGTCGCTGGCCGTATGCAGCTTCACCCCCAGTTGCGACAGGGTTTCACGCAGCTGCGCCAGGGCCACGCTGGAGTCGTCCACCAGCAACACTTCGCGGCCGCGCGCGCGGGCCAGCAGCGGGTCCTCGAGCTTGTCGCGCGAGACCTTGGCGCTGTAAGGCACGATCTCGGCCAGTACCTTTTCCACATCGATGATTTCCACCAGCTTCTCGTCGACCTTGGTGATCGCCGTGAGGTAGTGTTGGCGGCCGGCGCTGGTCGGCGGCGGCATGATGGCTTCCCAGTTCATGTTGACGATGCGGTCGACGCCACCCACCAGGAAGGCCTGCACCGAGCGATTGTATTCGGTGACGATGATGGTGCTGTCCGGCCCAGGTTGCAGTGGGCGCATGCCGATCGCCTGGGACAGGTCGATCACCGGCAGGGTCTGGCCACGCAGGTTGACCACCCCGCAGACGAAGGCGTGGCGCTGTGGCATCAGGGTCAGCTTGGGCAGTTGCAGCACCTCCTGGACCTTGAAGACGTTGATGGCGAACAACTGGCGGCCGGCCAGGCGGAACATGAGAATTTCCAGGCGGTTCTCACCCACCAGTTGCGTACGTTGGTCTACCGTGTCGAGAATGCCTGCCATTGCACAGCCCCCAGGCTTGAGTCGGAAAAAGTGGTTGCATCAGCCCTGTATCGGCGGAAGCTGCCCCAGCTTGACCCCTGATGGAAAAAGCCATGCAGGGTGATTGATATCATTTTACCATCATGCTTTACTGCTGCCACGCCGACCTTGCGCCCCCCCCCCCCGACGAGCAGCCCACCTGAATCTGCATCAGGGAAACCCCTAGTAGCAATCGGGTGCAACCTGATGTTCGCGATATCCATTAGCCATTAATGTGACGCCATTCTCAATGCATGAACGGAGTCAGGCTTTTGCTAGCGATCATCTTGGTGTGGCCAATCCCTGACGCCGGGGAGCCATGATGGATAGCACGCCACTGCACAACGGCGCCGTGCAGGACTTCCTGCAAGATGCGCAGGTCTTGCTGGCCAGGGCCCAGGAGTGCCTGCTGCACCTGGAACTGATCGACAACGACGCCGACGCCTGCCACTGCCTCAACGAAAGCCTCGACACCCTGGCCATGCGCGCCGACGCACTTGGCCTGGTCGAAGTCGCCCACTACACGCGCACCCTGCAGCAATTGCTGGCCCCCGCCTGCGCCCAACAACACCTGCACGGCCCCGCCCTGCCGGCGCTGGCAGCCTGCTTGACCCTGCTGGCCTGGCAATTGGAGCTGGTCGACCCGCACTGCGGCCGGCTGGACATGGACCCCGAGGAACAGCAACTGCTGCTGGGCGAACTGGCCGGCCTGCTGGGGCAACCGGGTGGACAATTGTGCGCGCCGTGCCATGCGACGGGCAGCCTTTGCACCCACCCGCACCCCGGCGACCGACAGAGCCCACACGCCCCGGCCCTACCTGAGCGCCCGCACTAAGCGAGTGACCCGCGACAAATAAGGCGCCACAACTTGCCAAGTTGACTCAAGTTTTTCAAAATGTTTTTCCGGCGTTGATTCTTAGTTGATCCAGCCACTTTGGAAACATCATTTAATAATGGCACTCTGCTAGCCTCACACCCGCCCATTCGATTCGCCACAGCCCGGAAAATCCGAGGTTTCAAGCAGTTATCCCTGCGCGACCAAATTCAATCGAAGTGATAACATGCGCGCTTTCGAACATGCGCACCGTTGAACAGCGGGCGATTGGTTGCGCCCCCAGTGCTTTATGCAAAACGGGACGTCAGTCACCCGGGTTGGGCATGTGCAATGCTTTCATCAGCAATAACTCAGTGGCTTCCCTATCTATGCTCCCACGCTTGAAGTTTCTCCAGCGTTGCCGCTCCAGAGTTGCCCTGCTGCGCTGGACGACAGTGTTGCTGTGCGTCGCCTCGCTGGTGGCGAACCTGGTGTGCTACCTGCAAACCCTGCCGCTCTCGGCCAGCCTGTTGCTGCTGCAACTGGCGGCCATGATCGGCGCGGGTTGGCACCTGCGGCACTGGGCGCGCTCGATCAACCTGCGCCCGGCGGAACTTGCCACCCGCATGCTCCAGGTCCAGGAGAGCGAACGCCAGCGCCTGAGCCGCGAACTGCACGATGACATCGGCCAGCTCCTTACTGCCGCCAAGCTTCAGGTCGACTGGCTGCAACGCCGGGTACCGACAGAGCTGCAAGCGCATTGCGCGACCCTGCGCAGCACCCTGGAGCAGACCCTGGGCAACGTCCGCGACGTCTCGGCCATCCTCAATCCACGCCAGCTGGCCAGCCTGGGCCTGGAGGCGAGCCTGCGCGCGCACCTGCTGCGCACCCTGGAAAACACCGAGGTGCACTGGAGCCTGGAATGCCAGCAGCGCCTGGGCGGCATCAACGACGATGTGGCCATGGCCGCGTTCCGCATTACCCAGGAAGCGGTCACCAACATGCTGCGCCATGCCAGCGCGCGCAACCTGTTGGTTCGCCTGCAGCGCACGCCGGCAGGCCTGGCCCTGTCGATCCAGGACGATGGCGACGGCTTCGTGCCAGAGCCGGCCCCGGCCGACGCCGGCCAGCGCGGCATGGCCGGCATGCAGGAACGGGTGACCGCCCTGCAAGGCAGCCTGAGCATCACCAGCCAGCCCGGCCAGGGCACCCGAATCGATGTACTTTTCCCCTGGCCGCCACGCAGCCAGGAACGCGCCAGGACCCCTGCCCCCGATGACCTGTAGATTACTGCTGGTAGACGACCATTCCCTGATTCGCGCAGGCGTGCGGGCATTGGTCTCGGACATTCCCGGCTACACCGTGATCGGCGAAGCCGATGATGGTGGCCAGTTGCTCGAGCATGTCCTGCGCCTGGATCCGGACATCGTCCTGCTGGATATTTCCATGCGCACCACCAGCGGCCTGGACGCCCTCACGCAACTGCGCGCAAACGGTTGCCTGTGCAAGGTGCTGATCCTGTCGATGCACACCGACCCGGACCTGATCATGCGTGCCCTGGAAAGCGGCGCCCACGGCTACCTGCTCAAGGACACCACCGCCACCGAGCTGGAGCAGGCCCTGGCGGCATTGCGCAGCGACGAGCGCTACCTGAGCCCGGCCATCGCCCACACCGTGATCAACCAGGCATTGCTGCGCGCCCAGAGCGGCAAGCAGCCCAGCGACGACCGCCACAACCTGACGGCGCGCCAGTTGGAAATCCTGCGCCTGATCGTGCGCGGCAAGTCCACCCGTGAGATCGCCAGCGGCCTGGGGCTGTCGATCAAGACCGTTGAAACCCATCGCTCGCAGATCATGAAGCGCCTGCAGATCTACGACGTGGCGGGCCTGGTGCTGTTCGCCGTGCGCGAACGGATCATCAGCCTGGACGACTGAGCAGCGGCGAGTCCGCCGGCAGGTGCACGCGCAAGGCGCGGTGCACCGCCTCGAAGCGCAGGCTGTCGGCCTGCAAGGGCTCGCCATCGAGGTTGATGTCCAGACCCTGGGCGCTCTTGATCTCCACCCATGGCAGCCGCGCCCGCACGAACAGGCCCTCGCCGGCCAGCAGGTCACGCAGCGCGCCGGCCATCTCTTGCGGCGCCGGCAGGATGCCGATATCCAGCAAGCCATCATCGGCCTTGGCCTCCGGGCACAGCACATGGCCACCCCCGGCCTGGCGGCCGTTGCCGATACCCAACGCCAGCAACTCCCCCTGCCAGTGGAAATCCGGCCCTTGCAGCTCCACCGAGGCGGCTTGCAGTTCACTGAAACGTGACAGGCCGGTGAACAGATAGGCCGCCGCGCCCAAGACCTTCTTCAGGTCTTCCGAGGTATTGGCGGTCACCTGGCTGCCGAAGCCGCCGGTGGCCATGTTCAGGAACAACTGGTCACCCACCCGCCCCAGGTCGATAGCCTGTGCCGGCTGCTCCAGCAAGTCCAGCGCCGCCTGTGGCGTTAGCGGCACGCCAGCGGCCCTGGCGAAATCATTGGCCGTGCCCAGCGGCAACAACACCAGGCTAGCCTCGGTCGCCGCCTGCCCCATGGCTTCGGCGACATCGCGCAAGGTGCCGTCGCCACCACCGGCCACCACATGACCATAACCGGCGACCAAGGCCTCCTCGACCAGGCGCTGGGCATCACCGGCCTCCCAGGTCAGGCGCACGTCCAGGGTCCAGCCCCGCTCGCGCAACTGGCCCACCGCCAGGCGCACTTCGTCGTTGCCGGCCTGCTTGCCATGCAGGATCAGCAGTGCCTTGGAATGCTGCATCGTCATGCTCCCTGTTGTTGGAAAAGCCCTACCGCAATCTCGACAACTCAAGCGTGCAGATTGCTCCACAACCCACACCCAACAGCGCGAATTCCTACAACCACCATTGAAAGGTAGCGGCCACAGGTGCATCATTCGACAAATATTTGGCCTTCATGGACGATGCCGCTCGTAAAAGTCATTTTATTGACTTTCTGTCATCGAATACCTGACAGGTCGTGATTCCCTTGTATTTGCGCTGCGCGACAGCGCCCCGATTCGAGACTGTGACTATGAGCGTCCTGATCCCTTGCATCATCGCTGGCGGTGCCGGCACCCGATTGTGGCCGGTGTCCCGCGAGGCCATGCCCAAGCCGTTCATGCGCTTGCCCGACGGCATGAGCCTGCTGCAGAAAACCTTCAGCCGGGCCCGCGCCCTGCCTGGCGTGGAACGCCTGCTCACGGTGACCAACCGCGATAGCTACTTCCGCACCCAGGACGAATATCGCCAGCTTGGCACCCAGGGCCTGGCGCTGGACTTCATCCTCGAACCCTTCGGCCGCAACACCGCCCCAGCCATCGCCGCGGCAGCCCTGCACTGTGCCCGCCGGTACGGCGAGGACAGCCTGCTGCTGGTACTGCCCGCCGATCACCTGGTGCAGGACCAGGATGCCTTCCACCAGGCCGTCGAACACGCCCGGCAACTGGCCTGCCAGGGCTGGCTGACCACCTTCGGCCTGCTGCCGACACGCGCCGAGACCGGCTTTGGCTACATCGAACAGGGCCAAGCGCTCAACGAGCATGCCTATCAGGTTGCGCGTTTCGTCGAAAAGCCCAACGCCGACACGGCGCTCGGCTATCTGAAAGACGGTCGGCACCTGTGGAATGCCGGCATGTTCTGCCTGCGCGTCGGCACCTTGCTGAGCGAACTGCAGGCCCACGCACCCGAGGTCATGCTCAGCATGGACCAATGCCTGGAGGCCAGCCAGGTCAAGGCAGGTGCTGGCGACCTGCAGGTGGAACTGGACGCCGAGCACTTCGCCCAAGCCCCCGACCTGTCCATCGACTACGCGCTGATGGAGCGTTCCCGCCAAGTGGCCGTGGTGCCCTGCGACATCGGCTGGCGCGACATCGGCAGCTGGGAAGCGGTACGCGAGCTGCGCCCGGCCGACGAGCAAGGCAACCAGTGCAACGGCGAAGCCGTGCTGCACGACGTCAGCAACTGCTACATCGATGCGCCCCGGCGCCTGGTCGGCGCCGTGGGCCTGGACAACCTGATCGTCATCGACACCCCTGACGCGTTGCTGATCGCCGACGCCGCGCGCAGCCAGGAGGTCAAGCTGATCGCCCAGCAGCTCAAGCGTCAGGGCCATGATGCCTATCGCCTGCACCGTACCGTGACTCGTCCCTGGGGCCTGTTCACCGTGCTCGAGGAAGGGCCGCGGTTCAAGATCAAGCGCATCAGGGTGCGCCCCGGCGAATCGTTGTCGTTGCAGATGCATCACCACCGCAGCGAGCACTGGATCGTGGTCAGCGGCATGGCTTGCGTGACCAACGGCGAGGAGGAGTTCTTGCTGGACACCAACGAGTCCACCTTCATCAAGCCCGGCCGCAGCCATCGCCTGACCAACCCGGGGGTGATCGACCTGGTAATGATCGAGGTGCAGAGCGGCGAGTACCTGGGCGAAGACGACATCGTACGCTTTACTGATATCTATGGACGCGCCCCGGCCACCGCCCTCGGGTGACGGCCAGTGGGCGCGCCTTGCCATCCAGGGCCGACAACCGGCCAACCGCGAGGACTCCGGCTCATGCGCATACTCTGGACCCTGCCCTACCTGCCCTGGCCAACCACCAGCGGCAGCAAGACCCGGCAATATTACCTGCTGCGCGCCCTGGCCCAGCACGGCCACCGGATCACCTTGCTGGTGCAGTCCAAAGTCCCCTTGGGCGAGGCTGCGCGCGAGGCCCTGGCCCCCTTCGTCGAACGCTTGATCGTGCTGCCCCGGCGGGCACTGCACAGCCCGCTCAACCTGCTGGCCTCGCCGATCATCGACTACCCCATGCGCGCCATTATCAACGGCCTGGCGCCCTGCCTGCGGCACCGCTTCGAGCAACTGCTGGACGAACCCTGGGACGTGATCCAGATCGAGCACAGCTACAGTTTCCAGCCGTTCGAGAAGGCCTTGCAGGCCCGCGGCCTGCCCTACATGCTCAGCGAGCATTACCTGGAATCGGTGATGGGGGCCGCCTGCCATGACCGCCTGCCCCTGTGGCTACGCCCGTTGAACGCTTTCGACCGCTGGCGCTACCGGCGCTGGGAGCAACGGGTGCTGCGCCAGCCCACCGAGGTGGTAGCGGTCAGCACCCACGACGCCGAGCTGATCGGCCAGATCAGCGGACGCCCGGTGAACGTGGTGGTCAATGGCGTGGACTGCGACCACTACCAGGATGTACGCCCCACCCCGCACAGCCAGCGCCTGCTGTTCGTCGGCAACTTCGAGTACGGCGCCAACCTGGAGGCCATCGAATGGGCGCTGGAGGAGATTCTGCCCCAGGTGTGGATGAGCAATCCGGCGGTGCGCCTGGCCATTGCCGGTCACGCCCTGCCAGCCAGCTGGAAGCTGCACTGGAACGACCCGCGCATCGAATGGGTGGGTTATCGTCCCGACCTGCGCGAGCTGCAACGGCGCTCGGCGCTGTTCTTCGCGCCGCTGCGCCATGCCGGCGGTTCCAAGGTGAAGATCCTCGAGGCCATGGCCGCCGGGCTGCCGGTGATCACCACCAGCAAGGGTGCCTCCGGCCTGGCCATGAACAACGGCGAGCATTACCTGGGCAGCGACGACAGCGGCCAACTGGCACTGCTGGTCACCCAACTGCTCAACCAGCCATGGCGCATGTGCCAACTGAGCGAGGCCGGGCGCCAGTTCGCCCGCCAGCGGCATGACTGGAGCGTCGCCGCCCAGCAGTTGGAGAACGTGCACATGCGCCTGACCCAGCTGGCACCGGCCGGCGCCGCGGCCGCCGGCGCGCTAGCCAAGTAACTCGCTGAACGGGATGAAGGCCACCGCATCGCCCTGTTGCGGCGTCGTGCCTTCAAGCACTTCCACCACGCCATCGGCCCATGCCGCGCTGCGCAGTACGCCGGAGCTCTGGTTCTTGTAGACGCGCACGCGACCGTCCTCGATGCGCGCCCGCAGGTACTCGCGGCGTGTTCCGGCCTTGGGCCAGTCGAAGCCCGCCGGCACACTGAAGCGCAGTGGTGCGACATGGGCCACACCCAGTCGGCGCAGCAAGTAGGGCCGGGTCAGCAGGCCGAAGGTGACCAGGGTCGAGGCCGGGTTGCCCGGCAGACCGATCACCGGCACACCCTGATAATGGCCGACGGTCAGCGGCTTACCCGGCTTGATCGCCAGCTTCCACAGCGCCAGCTCACCGGCCTCGCGCAGGGCCAGGCCGAGGAAATCAGCTTCGCCCACCGACACGCCACCGGTGGACAGGATCAGGTCGACATCGTCCAACCCGGCCAGGCACTGGCGGGTGCGCTCCAGATCGTCCGCAAGGATGCCGGCGTCGATTACCGTGCAGCCCAGGCGTTGCAGCCAGCTGACCAGCAGGCGTCGGTTGCTGTTGTAGATCTGCCCAGGCCCCAGTGCCAGGCCTGGCTCGACCAGTTCATCGCCGGTCGACAGCACCGCCACCCGGGGTCGGCGCCGCACTTCAAGCGTACCGAAGCCCAGGGTCGCGGCCAACCCGAGCTGGATCGGCCCAAGCCGCGTGCCAGCACTCATCACCTGTTCGCCAACACGGGTTTCCTGCCCCTTGGGGCGAACGTTCTGCCCCGCCGCCAAGGCTTCGAGGAAACGCACCCGGCCATCGGCGAGCACCTCGGTGTTTTCCTGCATCTCGACGCAGTCGGCGCCTTCCGGCAGCGGCGCGCCGGTGAAGATCCGTGCGCAGGTACCAGGCTCCAGGGGCTGTGGCGCATGCCCGGCGAAGATACGCTGGCTCACTGGCAGCGCCTCGCCGTGCCAGTCGGCCAGGCGCAGGGCATAGCCGTCCATGGCGCTGTTCGGCCAGGGCGGCAGGTCGAGGCCGGCTACCAGCTCATGGGCCAGGACCCGCCCTTCGGCCTCGGCCAGCGCTACGTGTTCGGTCTCGCCGATGGGCGCCTTGTCGGCCAGCGCCAGCAGGCGCTCCAGGGCCTGTTCAACCGGCATCAGGGGCCGGGCCACCTCAACCACGGCTGTCACAGGCCGCTGCCTGCTTCAGGTGCGGGACGAAATTGCACGGCCGGTGGCGGGCGTCCAGCTGCTCGGCGAGGATGCCATCCCAACCGGTACGCACGGCGTTGGTCGAGCCCGGCAGGCAGCAGACCAGGGTGCCGTTGGCCAGGCCGGCCAGGGCACGGGACTGCACGGTGGAGGTGCCGATGTCGGCCACCGAGATCTGCCGGAACAGCTCGCCGAAGCCCTCGACCTGCTTGTCCAGCAGGCAGGCCACGGCTTCCGGGGTGCTGTCGCGGCCGGTGAAGCCAGTACCGCCGGTGATCAACACCACTTGCACCTGGTCATCGGCGATCCAGGTCGCAACCTGGGCGCGGATCTTGTACAGGTCGTCCTTGAGCAGCACCCGCGCCGCCAGGCGGTGGCCCGCGGCACTCAGGCGATCGACGAACAGTTGGCCGGAGGTATCGGTGTCGAAGGTGCGGGTATCGCTGACCGTGAGCACGGCAATGTTCAGCGGCACGAAGGGGGTATCAGCCTTGGCTTTCATGGGGGTCCGTCACGCGGGGGGAATGTGCGTTGTTATATCACAGGCCAGCGCCAACGAACGCGGCCTTGTTCTTGGTCAATGCCCCGGCGATGGCGCTATGCTGCACTTTGCAAGGAACTTGCGTGGACGCCCTGCGTCTTAATGTCATCTAGCACCATTGCACTGGAGAAACACGATGATCCAACGGACCCTACCCGCCTTCCTGCTTGCCCTGGGCCTGGGCGCCCTCGCCGGCTGCGCCTCGCCTACCGTCATTACCCTGAACGACGGTCGCGAAATCCAGGCGGTGGACACGCCGAAGTACGATGACGACTCCGGCTTCTACGAATTCGAGCAGCTCGACGGCAAGCGCGCGCGCATCAACAAGGACCAGATCCGTACCGTCAAGGAGCTGTGATCCAGGCCTTTTTCGGCGCAACTCCTTTTTGCAACAAGGGGTTGCGTTGAAAAAATCGATGCAGTAGCATTTCGGACATCGGAGTGTAGCGCAGCCAGGTAGCGCGTCTCGTTCGGGACGAGAAGGCCGCAGGTTCGAATCCTGTCTCTCCGACCACATCCAACAAAAAGCCCGCCTCGCGCGGGCTTTTTGTTGCCTGCGGCATCAAGCTTCCGGCAGTACCGGTACGTGCAGCAGTTGCAGCCGCGCACTGCTCCATTCGCGAACCTTGTTGGTCAGCTCGAGGTCGTTGTTCAGCTGCTGGCCGTAGCTTGGCAGAATTTCCTTGAGCTTGGCCTGCCATGCCGGGGTATTGATACGGTCCTTGAAGGCCTTCTCCAGCACGCCAAGCATGATTGGCGCAGCGGTCGAGGCGCCGGGCGAGGCGCCCAGCAGCGCGGCGATGCTGCCATCCTGCGCGGCTACCACCTCGGTACCGAACTGCAACACACCACCGTGTACCGGGTCTTTCCTGACCACCTGCACGCGCTGGCCGGCCTGCAGCAGTTTCCAGTCCTCGCCCTTGGCGTTGGGGAAGTACTCGCGCAACGCTGCCATGCGGTCATCGAAATTCAGCGTCAACTGGCCCATCAGGTAGTTGCCGAGGTCAACGTTGTCGAGACCGGCATGCAGCAGCGGGCCGATGTTGTGGGTGGTCAGCGCGGCGAACATGTCCAGTAGCGAGCCATGCTTGAGGTACTGGGTGGAGAACGTCGCGAACGGACCGAACAGCAGCACCTGCTTGCCATCGATCATCCGCGTGTCGAGGTGCGGCACCGACATCGGCGGCGCGCCGACCGACGCCTTGCCGTACAGCTTGGCCTGGTGGCGGGCCACCAGGTCCGGGTTGTCGGTCATCAGGAACTGGCCGCCGACCGGGAAGCCGGCATAACCTTCTGCTTCGGGGATGCCGGACTTCTGCAGCAGCTTGAGGGCGCCGCCACCAGCACCGATGAAGACGAAGCGCGCCTTCACTGCCGCTTCACGGCCGCCCTTGGCCAAGTCCGCCACCACCACGTGCCAGCTACCGTCGTCGTTGCGCTTGATCTCGCGCACTTCATGGCCCAGGTGCAGCGTGACGTTGGGGTTGCGGGTCATCGAGGCGAACAGCTGGCGGGTGATCTCGCCGAAGTTGACGTCGGTACCGATGGCCATCCGCGTGGCGGCGACCTGCTGCCCGGGATCACGGCCTTCCATCACCAGCGGTGCCCACTTGCGGATCTGCTCATGATCCTCGGTAATTTCCATGCCGCGGAACAGTGAACTGTGCCGCAGCGCCGCGACGCGCTTGTGCAGGAAGGCGATATTTTCATCGCCCCAGACAAAGCTCATGTGCGGCACGTTGTTGATGAACGAAGGCGGGTTGCTCAGAACGCCCTGCTCGACCTGGTAGGCCCAGAACTGCTTGGACACCTCGAACTGTTCATTGACCGTGACGGCCCTGCTGATATCGATGCTGCCGTCCTCGGCGAGGCTGGTGTAGTTCAGCTCGCAGAAGGCCGAATGACCGGTGCCAGCGTTATTCCAGGCATTGGAGCTTTCCTCGGCGACCTGGCCCAGGCGCTCGTAGGCGGCGATTTTCCACGCAGGCTCCAGCTCGGTGAGGTAGGTACCGAGGCTTGCGCTCATGATACCGCCGCCGATCAGCAGGACATCGACGGTCTTTTCCGGGGCGGCGGGCTTGGAGCAACCGATGACGCCCAGGCACAGGAGCGTCAGCAGGAATTTCTTCATTGGATCTTTCCGGTTGAGGGTGTTGACGCGGGGGCGACAGCGAAGATCGTGCCAACCGGTTTTGGCCCCTGTTGCTGGGGCGAAGCGCTGGAAGACATGGCGATAAACCGCCAAACAAGAGGTAGATACGAGTGCCTGGCTGGCGGGTTTCCCCCGTATCTTGCGCCCGCTCAACTATCGCGCGCGTAGCTACAAGCAGGGGGACTCGTTCGCCCCGCCCGCATGACGCTCTTTCCAGGCAGAAAACACGCGCGCAGAGGTCGGGCCGATGCCGACCGCTGCGGGCCTGCTTGCACCTGGAGCGCCATCCCTTTCAAGGTGTTGGGAATTGGCGGTCGACTTGGACTGGCCGGGCGCCTGGCGACCCTTTCCGGCCGCTCCGACGCCTCGGCAAAGGACTCATCGCGCCGGGGCGAGCTTGCCCTTGTCGTCGGAGAAAACGATTTCGACCCGACGATTCTGCGCCCTGCCCCGCTCCGAAGCATTGGCCTCCACCGGGTACTGGTCGCCATAGCCCTCGACCTGGATACGCTTTTCGTCGACACCCAGGTCGACCAGCATATCGGCCACCGCCTGGGCTCGATCCCGGGACAGCTTGAGGTTGTCCTCGGACGCCCCCGTGCTGTCGGTATAGCCCTCGATCCGCACCACCCGCCGCGGATTGAGCTGAAGGAACTGCACCAGCTTGAGCACCGTGCGGCTTGCCGAGTTCTTCAGCTCCGCCTGGCCGGTGTCGAACAGCACATCGCCCAAGGTCATCACCAGGCCACGATCGGTCTGCTCGGAGGCCAGCGCGGCGATTTGCGCCTCGACGAACTTGCCCTGCTGCTGCACGCTGGCCAGCTTGGCCTCGCGCAGCGCCAGTTGCAGGCGCTGGCGCTCCAGGTCGAGCTTGCTCAGGCGCTCCTGGCTCAATGCCAGGTTGGCGTGTTCGCGGGCGATCTCACTGTAGCGCTGGCTCAGATAAGCGTAGTGGCGTACGTCGCTGCCGGTGCCTACATAGCCGGCCAGGCGTTCGGCACGCCCCAAGGATTCACCCGCACGAATTACGTCGCGCGGCGCGCTGCGCAACACATCGGAGTCGTCCTTGACCTTCTGGAACGCCGCACTGGCATCTTCCAGCGACGACTCGCTGCGCTGGCTGGCGCACCCCTGCAGGCCGGCCAGGGCCAACAGCGCCAGGGCAATGGGCTTGAGGCGGCTCATGGCTGCACCTCCAATTGCTTGCGCAGGCGCTTGATACGCGACTGCATGACCTGCAGCTGCTCCTCGCTCTTCTGATTCAGCACCCGCGCCTCGGCCAGGCGCGCATCCAGCTCAGCCTGCTCGGCACGCATGCGCGCATCACGGTAGCGCTCGCTGAGCATGTTGCTCTTGGCGCGGGCCAGCTTGTCTTCGGCCAGTTTGAATTCCACCACCTGTTCGGTGGCACCGACGGCCTTGGCCTGCTCCAGGGCCTGCTCGGACAGGCGCAACTGTTCATTAGGTGCCGGATCGTTGGCACAACCGGCCAGGCCAAGCATGGCCAGGGCAAGCATCAGGGGTTGGGTTCTCACGCACTCTTCCTACTGTTTGGGGGCGCCCTGCGACGCCTGCATCTGCGCTTTCCAGCGCTCTACATTGCGCTGCAGCACAGCCTCGCTCGCCCCGGAGATCGGCAATTCTGTCAGCTTTTTCGCCAGTTGTCCGCGCAACCAGCTGTCGTTGCATGCCGAGTTATGCGACACCGCCAGGTACAGGCCTGGCCGGTCCACCGGCAAGCCCCGGGCGATCAGGTCGTCGCTCACCCCCAGGCTCTGGGCCATGGCCATGCCGGAGTAACGGCCGGCAAGCACATAGTCGACCTGGCCGAGCACCAGTTTCTGGAACGCCTGGGTAAGGTTCTGCGCCGGCGCAAGCTTCAGCTGGGCCTTGGCGAAAGCCTCGAAGGCCGGCGTCAGCCGCGCCTTGTCCGACAGCCCGCCGCGGTATTGGGCCAGATCGGCCGGGCCGTTGAACTCCAGTACCGCGTCGTGGCGGGTCCAGACCAGGTATTCGTTGAGCTGCAAGGCCGGATGGATATAGTCCAGGGCGGTCAACTGAGCGACCTGCATCGGCGTATCGAGCAGCAGGTCGATGCGCCCACTGCGCACCTCGTCGAGCGCCTGTTCGCGCTTGCCGGCGTGCAGCACCTCGACCTTCAGGCCCAATTCATCGGCCACCTGGCGCAACAAGTCGACATTGGCGCCAATCAGGTGCTTCGGGTCTTGCGGGTCCTGCCAGGAATACGGCGGCGCATCCGGGCTGCCGGTGGCCACCAGGGTTTCGCATTTGCCCAATGCCCATACCGGGCTCGACAGCAGCGCCAAGGCGCAGGCCAGCATCCCCTTGCTCGAACGAAACACCATGCAACCACTCCCCACCTGCGCAACGACAGCCATGAAAAAACCCGGACCGCCAAGGGCGGGCCGGGTTCTTTATAAGTGAAGCAGGCGGATCAGACCAGCTTTTCCAGCTCCGGTACCGCTTCGAACAGGTCGGCGACCAGGCCGTAGTCGGCAACCTGGAAGATTGGCGCCTCTTCGTCCTTGTTGATCGCGACGATCACTTTCGAGTCCTTCATGCCGGCCAGGTGCTGGATCGCGCCGGAAATACCAACGGCGATGTACAGCTGTGGCGCGACGATCTTGCCGGTCTGGCCGACCTGCATGTCGTTCGGCACGAAGCCTGCGTCGACCGCGGCGCGCGAGGCGCCGACCGCCGCGCCGAGCTTGTCGGCCAGGGCGTAGAGGTGCTTGAAGTTGTCACCGTTGCCCATGCCACGGCCGCCGGAAACGACGATCTTGGCGGCGGTCAGCTCAGGGCGATCGGACTTGGCCAGCTCTTCGCCGACAAAGGCCGACTTGCCGGCATCGTGAGCGGCAGCGACAGCTTCGACAGCGGCCGAGCCACCTTCGGCGGCCACGGCGTCGAAGCCGGTGGTGCGCACGGTGATGACCTTGACCGCAGCGTTCGACTGCACGGTAGCGATGGCGTTGCCGGCGTAGATCGGACGCTTGAAGGTGTCGGCGGACTCGACCGCGATGATCTCGGAGATCTGGTCGACATCCAGCAGCGCGGCTACCCGCGGCAGGATGTTCTTGCCGTTGGTGGTGGCCGGGGCCAGCACGTGGCTGTAACCCTTGGCCAGCTCGACCAGCAGCGGCGCGACGTTTTCCGGCAGGGCGTGGGCATAGGCCGCGTTGTCGGCGACCAGCACCTTGGCAACGCCTGCGATCTTGGCGGCGGACTCGGCGACGCCACCGACGTTCTGGCCTGCGACCAGCACGTGGATATCACCACCGATCTTGGCGGCAGCGGCGACAGTGTTCAGGGTGGCCGGGGCTACGGCACCGTTCTCGTGTTCAGCGACAACCAGGATAGTCATTTAGATTACCTTCGCTTCGTTCTTCAGCTTCTCGACCAGTTCGGCCACCGACTTGACCTTGATACCGGCGCTGCGGGCAGCCGGCGCTTCGACTTTCAGGGTCTTGTTGGTGGAGGCGAGGGATACGCCCAGCGCGTCCGGAGTCAGGGTCTCCAGCGGCTTCTTCTTGGCCTTCATGATGTTCGGCAGCGACGCGTAGCGCGGCTCGTTCAGGCGCAGGTCGGTGGTGACGATCGCCGGCAGGTTCAGCGCGACGGTCTGCAGGCCGCCGTCGATTTCACGGGTGACGTTGACCTTGTCACCTGCCACTTCGACCTTGGAGGCGAAGGTGCCCTGGGCGAAACCGGTCAGCGCGGCCAGCATCTGGCCGGTCTGGTTGTTGTCGCTGTCGATGGCCTGCTTGCCGAGGATCACCAGCTGCGGCTGCTCCTTGTCGACAACGGCTTTCAGCGCCTTGGCCACGGCCAGCGAGTTCAGCTCGTCGGCGGCCTCGACCAGGATGGCACGGTCGGCGCCCAGGGCCAGGGCGGTACGCAGTTGCTCCTGCGCCGCGGTCGGGCCGATGCTGACGACGACGATTTCGCTCGCCACGCCCTTCTCTTTGAGGCGCACGGCTTCTTCCACGGCGATTTCGCAGAAGGGGTTCATGGACATCTTGACGTTTGCAAGGTCGACGCCGGAGTTGTCCGCCTTGACGCGAACCTTGACGTTGTAGTCGACCACTCGTTTGACAGCTACAAGAACCTTCATGGATTCCTCGTTACTCTCCGGTGAAAAGAAGATCGCCTGGGGACTGCCCGGCGAATGCGCGTGGGTACAAGGGCACCTCTAAAAACGTGTCGACACCGGCAAGGTTCAAGTGACCGATCAGTCCTGTTGCGACCTTTACCGGGCAAAACCCGCGGGTCATTTCCTGTCGCGGCGTGTAGACTCCACTACAACACCCGATTCGGCCCGTAAACCTTGCTCCACGCCTGGTCTTTAGGGGTGCACCTGCGCCCGACGGTCAGCCTACGGCGAACGCGAAAGCGCTCGTATCTTGACCGTAACACCCAATCCGGTCAATACGGCAAATTGGCCAGCCTCCAGCCGCCTACCTGTGATTCTACGGGCCTCCGGCAAATTCAAACAAACGTTTGTATTGGACCCGCCAAGTGGTGTAGATATAATGCGCGGCCAAGACAAGACGGTGTAGTCCGTCACCTGCGAAGCTACAGCACCTGCATGCCGCGCGTGACCGTGAACACCCATAAAAGACAAGCAACAGCGATGAGCCTTGAGTAGGAGAGAACCTGTGGAACGCGAATACATGGAATTCGACGTGGTCATCGTCGGCGCAGGCCCGGCGGGCCTGTCTGCCGCCTGCCGCCTGAAGCAGAAGGCCGCCGAAGCCGGTAGCGAGATCAGCGTCTGCGTGGTCGAGAAAGGCTCCGAAGTCGGCGCCCACATTCTCTCCGGCGCGGTGTTCGAACCGCGCGCGCTGAACGAACTGTTCCCCGACTGGAAAGCGCTAGGCGCGCCGCTGAACACCGAGGTCAAGCGCGACGACATCTATGTACTCAAGGATGCCGCCAGTTCGACCAAGGTCCCCGACCTGTTCGTGCCCAAGACCATGCACAACCAGGGCAACTACATCATTTCCCTGGGCAACCTGTGCCGCTGGCTGGCCCAGCAGGCCGAGAACCTGGGCGTGGAAATCTACCCGGGCTTCGCCGCGCAAGAGGCGCTGTTCGATGAAAACGGCGTGGTCCGCGGCATCGTCACCGGCGACCTGGGCGTCGACCGCGAAGGCAACCCGAAGGACGGCCTGTACACCCCGGGCATGGAACTGCGCGCCAAGTACACCCTGTTCGCCGAAGGCTGCCGCGGCCACATCGGCAAGCAGCTGATCAAGCGCTTCGACCTGGACAACGAAGCCGATGTGCAGCACTACGGCATCGGCCTCAAGGAAATCTGGGAAATCGACCCGGCCAAGCACGAGCAAGGCCTGGTGGTGCACACCGCTGGCTGGCCGCTGGACGTGATGAGCAAGGACAATACCGGCGGCTCGTTCCTCTATCACCTGGAGAACAACCAGGTGGTGGTCGGCCTGATCGTCGACCTGTCTTATGCCAACCCTTACCTTTCGCCGTTCGACGAGTTCCAGCGCCTCAAGCACCACCCGGTGATGAGTCAGTACCTCGAAGGCGGCAAGCGCATCAGCTACGGTGCCCGCGCCATTTGCAAAGGCGGCTTCAACTCGCTGCCAAAGATGGTGTTCAACGGCGGCGCGTTGATCGGCTGCGACCTGGGCACCCTGAACTTCGCCAAGATCAAGGGCAGCCACACCGCGATGAAATCCGGCATGCTCGCCGCCGACGCGGTGGCCGATGCCCTGATCGCCGGCAGCGAGGGTGGCGACCAGCTCAATGGCTATGTCAGCGCGTTCAAGGCCAGCTGGCTGTACGAAGAACTGTTCGCCAGCCGCAACTTCGGCCCGGCGATGCACAAGTTCGGCCCGCTGCTGGGCGCTGCGTTCAACTATGTCGACCAGAACTGGTTCGGCGGCAAGCTGCCGTTCACCCTGCACGACACCAAGCCGGACTACGCCTGCCTGAAGCTCGCCGCCGACTCGCAGAAAATCGAGTACCCGAAACCGGACGGCAAGCTCAGCTTCGACAAGCTCAGCTCGGTATTCCTCTCCAGCACCAACCATGAAGAGGAACAACCCTGCCACCTGAAGCTGACCGACCCGAATATCCCGATCGCCAGCAACCTGCCGCTGTACGACGAACCGGCGCAGCGCTACTGCCCGGCCGGCGTGTACGAAGTGGTCACCCAGGAAGACGGCAACAAGCGCTTCCAGATCAACGCGCAGAACTGCGTGCACTGCAAGACCTGCGACATCAAGGACCCAGCCCAGAACATCACCTGGGTCACCCCTGAAGGCGCGGGCGGGCCGAACTACCCGAACATGTAAGCCCTGCCCTGATAGCAACGAAATGCCCCCTGGCCATCCGGCCCGGGGGCTTTTTCGTCTCAGGCGCTGCGTACTTCCTCGAACAGTTCGGGGTGGCGGTCAAGTAGCTTGAGCAGCTTGATCAGCGCGACCGGTGGTTGGGTCTTGCCGTTTTCATAGCGGGAAAAGGCATTGACGCCACCGCCGAAGATTTCACCGGCCTCACGCTGGTCCAGATCGAACTTTCGGCGTACGGCCACGATGAAACCCGGATCGATAACCGCGGCATTGATCTGCCGGTCGAATGCCTGCATCAGATCGCTTATGCGCTCCGCCTCTTCCATGCTCAGCACCGCTTCGCCGCAATCCGGGCAATAATTCCCGAACACATCGGGGATCACCGTATCTTGGCCCTTATAGCGATAAGGCATGTCCTGATACTGGGCAATCAGTTCCGCGCCTCCACACACTGGACATTTCATTTCAAAGCTCCTTGAAAGACACGACCAGCACGTCATCGACGACCGTTAAATTCACGTAAATCCAGCCGAGCTCGGTCGGTCGGTGATAAACGTCCTGCCAAACCCTGTGGTCCTGATAGGTCGTCATGCTCTTATAAAAATCAGAAGGCGATAGCGCTTGAATGACATCGAGGATCTGTCGAGGTCGAAGGCCCAGCTTGTGGGCGCCCTGAATCGCGGCTCGTGTCGAGCGCACCTTCCCCTCCCTCAGCAGAACTCGTACCCGCTCCAACGGGCAATGCGGCGTTCTCTTTTCCATGAGAAATTAACCTTTAAGGTTAGGCTAATAGGGATTCCCAATAGCCACCACCCGGAAGTCTGCCCCACCACCCGCCAGCCGTTATCGGCTCATTTGTCACCACACATGATCGGCACAGGCTCCGCTGCGAAGACCAACGGCTCGCGACGCGCGAAATACAACGCCGTCAGCAACCCCACGCTACCCATGATCAGACAAAATCCGACACACACCCACGGGCTCCACGGCATCAGCGCAATCAGCGCCAGCGGTGTAGTGCTCGCCCACAACGCATAAGCAACGTTGTAGGTGAAGGAGATCCCCGACACGCGGATCTGCGCCGGGAACAGCCCGACCATCACCGACGGCACCACCCCCACCACCCCGCAGCACAGCCCCGCCAGGGCGTAGGCCAGCCAAGTCATGCCCCACTGCCCGACCAGGCTGGCGTACAACACGCCGATACCCAACGGCAACAGCAGGCTGTACAGCATCAACGCGCGCCAGGCGCCGATGCGGTCCACCAGCAACCCGGCCAGCACACAGCCGATATTTAGAAAGACGATGCCCACGCTGCTCAAGGCGAAGGTGTGCCCGGCTGTCATGCCGAAACGCTGCTGCATCACCGTCGGGGTGATCACCACCAGCACCACCACCGCCGACGTCAGCACGCAGGTCAGCAGCGCCGCCGGGATCAGCGCTCGGCGATGCTCGGCCAGCACGCTGCGCAAGGGGAATGCCACCGGCTGTTGCTGGCGCTCGCGCAGGGCCAGGAACACCGGCGTTTCACCCAACCAGCGACGCAGCCAGACACCAATCACACCGAACACGCCACCCAGCAGGAACGGATAACGCCAGGCGTAATCGAGAATTTCCTGGGGCGTGTAGAGTTGCGCCAGCAAGGTTGCGGTCAGCGCTCCGAGCAGGTAGCCGAAAGTCAGCCCGGCCTGCAGGAAGCCCAGTGCATAGCCCCGCCGCCCCGCCGGCGCATGCTCGGCGACGAAGGTCCAGGCACTGGGCACCTCGCCGCCGACCGCAGCGCCTTGCAGGATTCGCAACGCCAGCAGGATCAGCGGCGCGGCATAGCCGATGTCGGCATAGGTCGGCATCACCCCGATCAGCAGGCACGGCAGGGCCATCATCAGGATGCTCAGGCTGAACACCCGCTTGCGCCCCAGGTGATCGGCGAAATGCGCCATGAGGATGCCGCCCAGTGGCCGCGCCAGGTAGCCGGTGACGAAGATCCCGAAGCTCTGCAGCAGGCGCAGCCACTCGGGCATCTCGGGCGGGAAGAACAGCTGGCTGAGGGTCAGGGCGAAGAATACGAAGATGATGAAATCGTAGATTTCCAGGGCGCCGCCCAGTGCCGCCAGACCCAGGGTTCGGTGGTCGCCGCGGCTGAACCGGGGCGGGCGGGCGGTATCGATGGCAGTCATGGCAGGTTCCGCAACTTGGCAAAAGGCCAAGAGGATAGCAAAAGCCCGCCCTGACGGCTCAGGAGCTGCGGCTGAACACCGTCGGCGCCAGGCCGCTGCGCCGGCGCGCATAGCCGGGGCTGGCGGCCAGCCCCGCCGGCACAGGTAGCTGGCCAACCAGCACCGGCAGGTCGATGATCGCCATGAACGACTCCAAGGCCTCGCTGTCGGGTGCGCGCGGCAGGCTGATGCTCACCGCATGACGATCGTTCGGCGCCACCTTCGGCACCTTGAGGTGCGGCGCGTGGTAGAGCAGTGCGTGCTGGATCTGCGAACTGACCCGGCAGAACCGCGCCAGGTCGACGCCGGCATGGCTGGCCAGCTCGATGTTGCCGATCAGCAGGTTGAACGGCTGCAGGGCACTGTGCACCAGGCGCTGCAGGTCGTCGAAACTGTCGACAGGAGCGATCCGGTAGTAGCCCAGGCCATTGAGCATCCGCTCCAGCTGCAAGCGCTGCTCGGGATGCTCGTCGGCGATGAGAATGCGCATGGCTTTATTGGGCATCGTACGGGCCTGAGCAGTGAGGTGAGAGAACGAGGCTCCATGACCATACTGCGCCCGTGCGGGCAGCGCCGGGCGAATCGCCCGCGCAGGGTCTTTCTTGATAGTTGTCGTGAAACAACTAGAAATCAAGCCGCCGGCTCACGGAATTTTCACAGTCCTGCGACCTGCTCATGACTCCCAATGGCGCATGCGTACCCGGCAGTGTTTCATGGCGTTGACGATGTGCTTTTCCACCAGGCTGCGGGAGATGCCCAGGCGCTCGGCGATCTGGCTGTGGGACAAGCCCTCGAGCTTGCGCAGCAGGAAACTCTCGCGGCAAGGCGCGCTCAGCTCGTCCAGGGCCTGCTGCATCAAGGCCAGGCGCTGGTCATGCTGCATGCCTTGCACCGGTGCCGGGGTATGCCAGCGCTCGTCCTGGTCGAGCACTTCCAGCGGCTCGGCCTGGCGCACCAGGTGGCGCCGATGGCGATCGACCACCAGGTTGAGCGCCGTACGGTAGAGGAACGCGCGGGGGTGCTCGATCTGCTCGCCGGCGGTACGCTCCAGCACCCGCAGGTAGGCATCATGGGCGACGTCCTCGGCGGCCTGGCGACTGCCGAGGCGGGCGCTGAGAAAGTTCACCAATTCGCGATAGTAATGTTCCACGATGGCACCTGGCGCCTCCCTGCTCGAGCGCGGACCTGGCTGGGAAGCGGGTCTGGATGATGTCAGCGTGCGATCTTACAAATTATAATTATTCTCAGCAACACACCGATCGCCCCTCCCTTGCGCTAAATCATGCCGGCCCGGGTTCGTTTACCGTCAGACCCCGAGCGTGCCGCCCTCGACGCGGCACTCGCCCTTCCCTCCGGCTGGAAGCCCGCATGACACGCACATCCACTCCCCGCCGCCGGATACTGCTCGGCACCCTTGGCCTGCTCGGTCTCGGCAGCCTGGTGGCCTGGCAGAGCCTGCCACTGGGCGGCGCACCGGTCAGCACGGTGCCGGTGACCCGCGCCGACATCGAAAGCAGCGTCACCGCCCTGGGCACCCTGCAGCCACGCCGCTACGTCGACGTTGGCGCCCAGGCCTCGGGCCAGATCCGCAAGCTGCATGTCGAAGCCGGCGACGAAGTTCGCCAGGGCCAGTTGCTGGTGGAAATCGATCCATCCACGCAGCAGGCCAAGCTCGACGCCGGGCGGTTTTCGATCGAGAACCTCAAGGCCCAGCTCGCCGAGCAACGCGCCCAGTATCAACTGGCCCAGCAGCAGCACCGGCGCCAAAGCGACCTGGCCGCGGCCGGCGCCACCCGCCAGGAAGACCTGCAAGCAGCGCAAGCCCAGCTCAAGGTGACCCAGGCGCGCATCGACATGTACCAGGCGCAGATCCGCCAGGCCCAGGCCAGCCTGCGCAGCGACGAAGCCGAACTGGGCTACACCCGCATCTATGCGCCGATGAGCGGCACCGTGGTGGCGGTGGACGCCCGCGAGGGCCAGACCCTCAACGCCCAGCAACAGACGCCGTTGATCCTGCGCATCGCCAAGCTCTCGCCGATGACGGTCTGGGCCCAGGTATCCGAAGCCGATATCGGCAAGGTCACGCCGGGCATGACCGCTTATTTCACCACCCTCGCCGGCGGCAAGCGCCGTTGGACCAGCCGCGTGCGGCAGATCCTGCCGATCCCGCCCAAGCCCCTGGAGCAGGCCAGCCAGGGCAGCGGCAGCCCGGCCAGCGCCAGCGCCGGCACGACTGGCAGCAAAGTGGTGCAGTACACCGTGCTGCTGGATGTCGACAACCCCGACGGCGCCCTGATGGCCGAGATGACCAGCCAGGTGTTCTTTGTCGCCGGCCAGGCCAGCCAGGTGCTGAGCGCCCCGCTGGCGGCGCTGGATGACAGCCCCGGGGATGGCCTGCGCCTGGCCCAGGTGCTCAACCGCCAGGGCAAGATCGAGGCGCGCCAGGTGCGCACGGGCCTCAGCGACCGGCTGCGGGTGCAGATCCTCGAAGGCCTGAACGAAGGTGAGCGCCTGGTCATCGGCAGCCCTGCCGCCAGCGGAGGTTGACATGCCCACGCCCCTGATCAAGCTGCGCGACATCCGCAAGGTCTACGGCGGTGTCGATTCGCCGCAAGTGGAGGTGTTGCGCGGCGTCAGCCTGAGCATCCACCCGGGCGAGTTCGTCGCCATCGTCGGCGCGTCCGGCTCCGGCAAATCGACCCTGATGAACATCCTTGGTTGCCTTGACCGGCCCAGCGCCGGCAGCTATCACTTCGCCGGCCGCGACGTGGCCGAGCTGGACAGCGACGAGCTGGCCTGGCTGCGCCGCGAAGCCTTCGGCTTCGTGTTCCAGGGCTATCACTTGATCCCCGCCGGCTCCGCTCAGGAAAACGTCGAGATGCCGGCCATATACGCCGGCACGCCACCTACCGAGCGCCATGCCCGCGCCCGCGCCCTGCTCGCGCGCCTGGGCCTGGCCAGCCGTACCGGCAACCGCCCGCACCAGCTGTCCGGCGGCCAGCAGCAACGGGTGTCGATTGCCCGCGCCCTGATGAACGGCGGGCATATCATCCTCGCCGACGAGCCCACCGGCGCGCTCGACAGCCACAGCGGCGCCGAGGTCATGGCCCTGCTCGACGAGCTGGCCAGCCAAGGCCATGTGATCATTCTCATCACCCACGACCGCGAGGTCGCGGCCCGTGCCCAGCGGGTCATCGAAGTACGCGACGGCCAGGTGCTCAGCGACTCGGCCACCGACCAGCCAGCAGTGACCGCCAACCAACGCCTGCAAGCCGACGACCTGCGCCAGCGCCTGGACCGCGGCGCTTCCCTCAGGGGCGCCTGGAAAGGCGAGCTGCTCGAGGCACTGCAAGCGGCCTGGCGCGTCATGTGGATCAATCGCTTTCGCACCGCCCTGACCTTGCTCGGCATCGTCATCGGGGTGGCCTCGGTGGTGGTCATGCTGGCCGTGGGCGAGGGCAGCAAGCGCCAGGTGATGGCGCAGATGGCCGCGTTCGGCTCCAACATCCTCTACCTCAACGGCAAGCAGGCCACCCAGCAGGAACCGGCCGGCATCGTCACCCTCGATGATGTCGCGGCCATCGGCGAGCTGCCGCAGGTCCGCCAGGTCATGCCGGTGATCGGCGACAAGCTGATGGTGCGCCAGGGCAACAACAGCCAGCAGTTCTACGTCGGCGGCAACAACACGGCGTTCCCCGAGATCTTCAACTGGCCGGTGGTCGAAGGCAGCTTCTACAGCGAGGCCGACGAAGCCAGCGGCGCGGCGGTGGCAGTGATCGGCGCCAAGGTGCGCGACAAGATGTTCGGCCCCACCAGCAACCCGCTGGGCCAGTACCTGCTGATCGGCAACGTGCCCTTCCAGGTGGTCGGCGTGCTGGTGGCCAAGGGCGCCAGCTCCGGCCAGCAGGATGCCGACGAGCGCATCGCCGTGCCCTACTCCGCCGCGGCCATCCGCCTGTTCGGCAGCCGCGACCCGGAATACATTGCCATCGCCGCCCAGGACTCCGCCCGCGTGACCGAGACCGAACAGGCCATCGACCGCCTGCTGCGCCAGCGCCACCAGGGCCGCCACGATTTCGAATTGACCAACGATGCCGCGCTGATCCAGGCCGAGGCCCGCACCCAGAACAGCCTGTCGCTGATGCTCGGGGCGATCGCCGCGATCTCGCTGCTGGTCGGGGGTATCGGCGTGATGAACATCATGCTCATGACCGTGCGCGAGCGCACCCGGGAAATCGGTATCCGCATGGCCACCGGCGCCCGCCAACGCGACATCCTGCGCCAGTTCCTCACCGAGGCGGTGATGCTGTCGATGGTCGGCGGGGTGACCGGTATCGTCCTGGCCTTGGTCATCGGCGGCGGCTTGCTGCTGGCCGATATCGCCGTGGCCTTCGCCCTGCCCGCCATGCTCGGCGCCTTCGCCTGCGCGGTGATCACCGGCGTGGTGTTCGGTTTCATGCCGGCCCGCAAGGCCGCCCGCCTCGACCCGGTCAAGGCCCTTACCAGCGAATAGCCCATGACATTTCCAAGCCGCTTCAGCCTGTTGACCTTGAGCCTGTGCCTGGCCGCCTGCAGCACCCCGCCGCCACCGGCGGCGAACATCGACACCCCGCCGAGCTGGCAGGGCCCCGCCCACGCCGCGCGCCCCTTGCCCGACCAGCACTGGTGGCGTGCCTTCGCCAGTGACGAACTGGACCGCCTGGTCGAACGCGCGCGGCACAACAGCCATGACCTGGCCGCCGCCGCCGCGCGGGTGCGCCAGGCCCAGGCCAGCGCGGTGATCGCCGGCGCGCCCTTGCTGCCCGAGGTGCAACTGGGCCTCAATGGCAGCCGCCAGCGCCTGTTGCGCGGCAACGGCAACGACCAACTCGACGCCAGCAGCAGCGAACGCACCAGCACCGCGTTCGGCACGCGCCTGAGCGCCAGCTACGAAATCGACTTCTGGGGCGGCCTGCGCGCGACCCGCGACAGCGCCCTGCGCAGCCTCGACGCCAGCCGCTTCGACCGCCAGACCGTGGAGCTGACCCTGGTCAGCGCGGTCGCCGACAGCTACTTGCAAGGCCTGGCCCTGGAGCAGCAACTGCGCATCGCCCGCCTTAACCTGGGCAATGCCCGCGAGGTGCTGGATCTGGTGAGCGCCCGTGAACGCTCAGGCTCGGCCACGCGCCTGGAACTGGCCCAGCAACGCAGCCTGGTGGCCGCCCAGGAGCGCCAGGTGCCACTGCTGGAACAGCGCTGGCAGGACAACCGGGTAACCCTGGCCACTTTGCTCGGCGAGCCGGTCCAGGCCCTGCCCGCCAGCGTGCAGACGCTCGATGGCCTGCGCTGGCCGGGGATCGGCAGTGGCGTGCCCAGCGAGCTGCTGGGCCGCCGCCCGGACATCGCCGCCGCCGAGGCCCGGCTGGCCGCGGCCAGCGCCAACGTCCAGGTGGCCCGGGCCGCCATGCTGCCGCGCCTGGTGCTGAGTGCCGATGTCGGCAGCGGTGCGCGAACCTTCGCCAACCTGTTCGACAGCCCCTACTACACCCTCACCGCCGGGCTCGCCGCGCCGATCTTCAACAACGGCCGCCTCAGCGCCTCGCGCGACCTGGCCAACGCCCGCCAGCAGGAACTGCTCGAAGACTACCGGGGCAGCATCCTGGCCGGCTTCGCCGATGTCGAGAAGGCATTGAACGCCATCAGCGGCGTCGAGCGGCAACGCCAGTGGCAAGATCAGGAAGTCGACCAGGCGCGGATTGCCTTCGACCTGGCCCAACAGCGCTATGGCGCCGGCGCCGAGACCTTGCTCAGCGTGCTCGAGACCCAGCGCACGCTGTACCTGGCCCAGGACCAGCAGGCCCAATTGCGCCTGGCGAGGTTGCAGGGCAGCGTGGCGTTGTACAAGGCGCTGGGCGGGGGGTGGCAAGTAGAGTAAGGAAGGCTGCGCAGCACGTCGCCTGGTTCCCCAGCAAGGCTGGCGCCTACAGGGGCGGGGGCGGCGCGGGCCTGAAGGCGCCGGCTTGCCGGCGAACCTCCTGCGTGCCTGGCTTCAGGTCACGATGTTCTTCAGCGACAGATGCCGTGCGTACCAGGGGCGCTGGGGCACCTTGCGCAGCAATGGCGCGATCTTGTCGTCCTCGCCAAAGGTAATGCGCAAGGCCAGCTTCATGACCTCGACGTCCATCTCCACCGACTTGCCCGCACGCATGCCCGGCTGGGTGCTGCAACCATGGGTGTCCGGCCCCAGCCAAGGGTCGTCGACCTCCACCCAGCGGCCAGGCGCGAACCACGGCACACCATTGACCTCCAAACGCCGGACCTGCCCAGGGTGATACCGCTCGTGAGCGCGGAACCAGTCATCGATTCGGTCGTCGATCCAGCCGTGGAAGCCCCAGAACACCGGGTTGACGTGGGATGAGAACGGATCGCCGAGAAAGTCGTTCTCGCGTCCGAACCAACGCGCGGCAAAGTCCGCCGGATCACGGGCAAACGGCACCGGTGCGCCACTGAGCGGGTCGCGTGGCACCGAGGCCCAGCACATGTGCAGCCAGTCGTGCAGGTTCATCTCCAGCTCGGAACCAAACGCGCCAAGCGACAGCTTCGACAGGTACAGCGGGTCCTGATACTGCGACTCCCACACCTGGAAGTTGCTGCAATAGGTCTCGCCGGCCTTGATCGCCCCCACCCACTGCCCGTAGGCCTGGTCACCAGGCGCCTGCCAGCCGGGCGGCACCCGCTGGCCGTCGTGGTTGTCGTGATAACGGGCAAAGCCTGCGCGGTCGAGCTCGACGCTCGGCTGCGGCAGCGGGAAGCGTGGCCAGGATGGCAAGTCCTGCAGGGTGCGGGCATACATCAGCATGTGCCGGTGCATGAACAGGAAATCGATCCCCGAACCATTGCGGTGCTTGCGCGGCCCGCGGGCATCGCGCTCGCGGTCCCGTGGGCCAGGTTGCCAACCCAGGCCGCGCAGGGCGTCTTGCTTGGTTGGCGGCAAGCGGTGCCACTTGTCGCGCGTGGCATGCCAAAGCTGATGGAACAGCCGGTGCTCGGCGCCGATCACCCACGCCTGCATCTGTGGGGTGTAGGGGATGCGCTCACGCGCCTCGGGGAACAGGCGCTTGACCGCGACGAAGCGGCTGTCCGGCAACGGCAGGGTCAATGGCCGGTCCAGGCGCTGCAGGCGCCCGCTCAGGGTTCCACTGCCGGCGTTGGCAAAACTGCCCCAGACCTCGTCGAGGCTGGCCACGCATTCGTAGCTGGGGCCACCCTGCTGGTTCATCAAGCGCCAGCGCACCTCGCCGGTGCTGGCCCCCACCAGGTCGCCAAGCACCCGGTAGGCGGGTTCGCCCTCGCCGCGCAGGCGCTCACCTTGGTCGACGAAGCCGCGCAGGCCGCGGCCCTTGGTGGCGATGTCGAGGAACATCTCGACACCTTGCCCGGGCACACCGTCCAGGCCCGCATCGGCGCCCTCGAAACGGATGTCCCAGACCCCCCGCAGCAGGTCCGCGAGCACCTGGCCACTGTAGTCGGCCAACTCCACGCTGGCCTCGCCAGGGGTGACGATATCGTCCTCAGGGTCATGGGTCAGTTGCTTGTGCGCGTAATAGGCCGCCGTGCCCGTGGCGCCCGCCACGGCCAACCCGGCGATGAATCCTCGTCGAGAAATTGTCATTGCGCCTCAATCCGTCTCCGCGTGACGCGGCTTCTACCCAAGCTAGGACGTACCAGGCGTATGGAAATTTACCGCCCAAACTTGGAAACACGGGGCCGCAGCCGGCCCCCGAATCCTTCAGCCCGCCACGGCGGCGCGCAGCGCCTCGGCAAAGCGCCCGGCGACTTCGTCGACCTGCTCGGCACTGATGATCAGCGGCGGTAGGAAGCGCACCACCGCGCCATGCCGGCCACCCAGCTCGAGGATCAGGCCACGGCGCAGGCATTCGCGCTGCACCTTCGGCGCCAGGGTGCGGCAGGCCGGCGGGTGCCCCAGGGCATCGTGGGTGCCGGCCGGGTCCACCAGCTCGACGCCGAGCATCAGGCCCCGGCCACGGATGTCACCCAGTTGCGGATAGTCCTGTTGCAGGCGCTGCAGATGCCCACGCAGGCGCTGGCCCATGGCCTCGGCGTGCTCGCACAGGCGCTGCTCGACCAGGTACTTCATCACCGCCGAGCCCGTGGCCATGGCCATCTGGTTGCCGCGGAAAGTGCCGGCGTGCGCCCCGGGCGACCAGGTGTCCAGCCAGTCGCGGTAGACCGTCACCGCCATCGGCAGGCTGCCGCCAATGGCCTTGGACAGGGTCACCACGTCCGGCACGATGCCGGCGTGCTCGAAGGCGAACATCTTGCCGGTACGGGCAAAGCCGCTCTGGATCTCGTCGACGATCAAGGCCACCCCCGCCTGCTCGGTAATCCGCCGCAGGCCGCGCAACCACTCGATATCCGCCGGGATCACGCCGCCCTCGCCCTGCACCACCTCGACGATGACCGCCGCCGGCAGGGCCACCCCGGCCTCCGGGTCGTTCAGCAGGTTCTCCAGGTAATGCAGGTTGGCGCGCACGCCAGCCTCGCCGCCCAGGCCGAACGGACACCGATAGTCATAGGGGTAGGGCAGGAACTGCACCCCACTGGCGAGCAGCGCGCCCAACGGTTTCTTCGGCCCAAGGCTGCCCATCAGACTGAGGGCGCCTTGGGTCATGCCGTGGTAGCCGCCCTGGAACGCCAGTACCGTGCTGCGCCCGGTAGCGGTGCGCACCAGCTTGAGCGCCGCCTCCACCGCATCGGTGCCGGTGGGGCCGCAGAACTGGATCTTCGCCTCGCGGCGCAAGGCCTCGGGCAACAGGCCGAACAGGTCCTGGACGAACTGGTCCTTGACTGGAGTGGTCAGGTCCAGGGTATGCAGCGGCAGTTCGTCGGCGATCACCTGCTGGATGGCATCGATCACCACCGGGTGGTTGTGGCCCAGGGCCAGGGTACCGGCGCCGGCCAGGCAATCGATGAACTGGCGCCCGTCGACGTCCTCGACGTAGATGCCCCGGGCCCGCTTGAGCGCCAGGGGGATGCGCCGCGGGTAGCTGCGGGCGTTGGACTCCTGCTGTTGCTGGCGCAGCAGCAGCGCTGATGGCTCGAACTCATACAAGGCGCGCGGCGCGGTAGCCGGCAGTGCCTGGGCAAGGCTGGAAGCGGTCGACATCGGGAAAACCCTCGCAAGCAAGCGAATGTGCCCGCCACGCTTCCTGTCACCGGATGTGTGTCGGGTTGTTATCGCTTGGAGAACGCTTTGGCGAGGTGCGGATTTAGCGCTTGGCGTGGGATTTATTGTGGCGATGATCGCCGTGGCGCGGGCAAGCCCGCGCCCTGTATCTGCTCAGGCTCTGTACGAACAGAGCCTAGACCACCGGGCGGGCCGGCACTTGCAGCCACACCCGCAAGCCATCGGCCTGGCTGTCGAAGCGCAAGGTGCCGGCACAACGCTGGACAATGGCCTGGACGATCGCCAGGCCCAAGCCGCAGCCACCGCTCTGGCCATGGCGCCAGAAGCGTTCGGTCAGGTGCGCAAGATCTTCCTCGGCAATCCCGGGGCCATGGTCGCGAACCATGAAGCCGACCTGCCCGTCCCGCGCCTGCACGGCCAGTTCCACCTCGGCATCACCGCCATGGCGCAAGGCGTTGTCCAGCAGGTTGCGCAAGGCCGCGACCGCCAGCGGTGCCGGCATGCCCAGGTAGACCTGGGTAGCCTCGTCCGGCAGGTGCAGGCGGATGCGCCGGTTGTCACCGCCACCGGCATCCTGCACTGCCTGCAAGGCCACCTGCTCGGCGCTGCACTGCACGCCGTCGTCGAACGACAGGCTGCCCTCGACCCGCGCCAGCATCAGCAGCTGCTCCAGGGTGCGGTGCATGCGATCGGTGCCCTGCTCGGCATACGCCAGCGCCTGCTCGCGCACCGCGCCATCGGTCATGCGCGCCACTTGCAGGTGGGTCTTGATCGCCGTCAAGGGGCTACGCAGCTCGTGGGCGGCATCGTCGGTCAGGCGCCGCTCGCGCTCGATGGTCTGGGCGATGCGCAGGAACAGCTGGTTCTGGGTGGCGAGCAGCGGCTGCAGCTCGCTGGGCAGGCCCGCCACCTGCAACGGCTCGACGCTGTCGGCGCGGCGCCGGCGCAACGCGTCGCGCATGCGGTTGAGCGGCTCCAGGCCCTTGCCCAGGCCGATCCACAACAACCCCAGGCTGCCGAGCAAGGCCATCAGCACCGGCGCCGAGGCTGCCAGCAAGATCGACTGGTTGAGCGCCTCGCGTTCCTGGTGCCGGTCGGCGGTGGTGATGCGCACATCGCCATGGTTGTAGGTGAAGGTACGCCACGAGGCGCCGTCGATGGTCTGGTCGCGAAAGCCGCTGCGCCCGTCATCGATGCTGCCGTCGTGCTTGTGGTTGCTGGCGAGGATTTCGCCGCGCAGGGAACTGACCTGGCACGCCATGCCGTCCGGCACGCTGAATTGATCGGCGGCGAAATGCGCATCCTGGCCCTTGGCGGCCAAGGGCTGCGGCAGCTGGTCGATCAACCCGGCAACCATCCGCGCCGAGGCGACCAGGCGCTGGTCGAGAGAGAACATCATCTGCTGGCGCAGGTCGCGCAGCATCCAGGCGGCGGCCAGCACCCAGATGACGATGAAGACGCTGCCGAGGATCAGCGACAGGCGTACCCGCAGGCTCATGATGCGCCCTCCTGCGGGGCCTGGGCCGGGCCGAGGCGATAGCCAAGGCCACGCACGGTCTCGACGATGCTGTTGCCGAGCTTGCGCCGCAGGTGATGGATATGCACGTTCAGCGCGTTGCTTTCGACCTCGTCGCCGAAGCCATACACGCAATCCTTGAGCTGCTCGCTGGAAAGCACCCGCCCGGGGTTCTGCAACAAGGCCTGCAACAGCGCCTGCTCGCGGCGCGACAGGTCGACGGGTTGCCCAGCCAGGGTCGCCAGGCAACTGCTCGGGTCGTAGCTGAGCGGGCCGTGCTCGATGGCGTTCACCGCCCGCCCGGCGACCCGGCGCAACAAGCTGTGCAGGCGCGCGGCCAACTCGCGCAGGTCGAACGGCTTGAGCAGGTAGTCGTCGGCGCCGGCCTGCAGGCCATCGACGCGATCGGTGACCGCATCGCGGGCGGTGAGCACCAGCACTGGCAGCGTCTCACCCTGTTGGCGCAGGCGACGCAGCAGCTTCAGTCCGTCTTCGTCGGGCAGGCCGAGGTCGAGGATCATCACGTCGAACTGCGCGGTCTGCAGCATTTGCCGGGCCTGCGAGGCGCTGGCCACCCGATCCACGGTCAGGCCTTGGGCCGAGAGGCCGGCGCAGATACCGCTGGCGATCAGGTCGTCGTCCTCGCAGAGCAGAACGTGCATGGGGGATCTCCTGGGTGGGCTGGCGGGCATTGCACAGCGTGCTGATTAAGGGGGGATTATGAACCCTCTTGGCATTGCGGCAATCATTGCCAGGCGTTTGCCGTCAGCGGGGGTTAACCTTCAGTTAATACGCCATGCCCAGCATGGCCCCAACTCAAGCTCTACCAAGGCGTCGACATGCGTGTTTTCCTGCTTTTCCTGGCATTGCTGCTCGCCGGCCCCCTCCAGGCCAACCCCTTCGCCGTCAAACCGGACTTCCTGCCGGTGAACGAAGCCTTCGTCCTCACCCACGAGCGCCTGGACAACGGCCAGACGCGCCTGTTTTTCCAGATCAAGGACGGCTACTACCTTTACCAGAAACGCCTGAAGTTCGACGGTCTGCCCACCGCGCAGCAGCCCACCTTGCCGGTGGCGGAAAACCACCACGACGAGTTCTTCGGCGACAGCGCGGTCTATCGCCAGCAACTTGAACTGCTGTTGCCCGCCACCGCCAGCGGCGAACTGCGCCTGGGCTGGCAGGGCTGCGCCGACGCCGGCCTGTGCTATCCGCCGCAAACCACGGCCATCGCCCTCGGCGCCGCCCCGTCCACCGCAGCGGCAACCGACCAGGCCAGCGACCAGGCCTTGGCCAGCAATCTGCAACAGGGCAGCCTGGCCTGGAGCTTGCTGGCCTTCTTCGGCCTGGGCCTGCTGCTGGCCTTCACCCCCTGCTCGCTGCCGATGCTGCCGATCCTCGCCGGGCTGGTCCTGGGCAACGGCGCCAGCGCCCGCCGCGGCTGGTTGCTGGCCGGGGTCTACGTGCTGAGTATGGCGCTGGTCTATGCCGGCCTGGGGGTGATCGCCGCGCTGCTCGGCGCCAGCCTGCAAGCCTGGCTGCAACAGCCCTGGCTGCTGGGCAGCCTGGCCGGTTTGTTCGTGCTCCTCGCCCTGCCGATGTTCGGTGCCTTCGAGCTGCAACTGCCCAGCGCCCTGCGTGACCGCCTCGACCGCGCCGGCCAGGGTACCCGTGGCGGCAACCTGTATGGCGCGGCGCTGCTCGGCGCCTTGTCCGGGTTGCTGCTGGGCCCCTGCATGACCGCACCACTGGCCGGCGCCCTGCTGTACATCGCCCAGAGCGGCGATGTGCTGCAAGGCGCGCTGGTGCTGTTCACCCTGGGCCTGGGCATGGGCGTGCCACTGCTGTTGCTGGTCACCCTGGGCAACCGCTACCTGCCGCGCCCGGGCGCCTGGATGAACCTGGTCAAGGGGCTGTTCGGCTTCGTGTTCCTGGCCATGGCCCTGTACACCGTGCGCAGCCTGCTGCCCGAGGCCCTGGTGCTGGCATTGGCCGGCGGCTGGCTGATTGCCCTGGGCTGGGCCGCCTGGCCGGCCCTGCAGCGCCTGCCAGCGCTGCGCGCGATACCGCTGCTCGGCGCGCTGTGGGGTGGCTTGCTGCTGGTCGGCGCCGCCGCCGGCGGCAGCGACCTGTGGCAGCCGCTGCAACCCTTCGCCGGCAATGCGAGCGCCAATGCCAAGGCCAACGCCCACGACGCCTTCGTCACCGTCGCCAACCCCGCTGACCTGCAACGCGAGTTGGACGCCGCCAAGGCCCGTGGTCAATGGGTGCTGGTGGACTACTATGCCGACTGGTGCGTGTCGTGCAAGGTCATGGAAAAACAGGTCTTCGGCCGCGCCGATGTGCAGGCCAGCCTGGCCGGCGTGCACCTGGTGCGCCTGGATGTCACCGCCGATGCGCCGGCCAGCCGGGCGCTGCTGCAACACTACCAGGTACCCGGCCCGCCCAGCCTGATCTGGATCGGCCCGGAAGGTGAAGAGCGCCGCGCCCGGCGTATCACCGGTGAAATCGATGCCGCCGGGTTCCTGCAACATTGGGCACAGACCAGGAGCCAAGGCTGATGCTGACGGTCACCCTCGGGCCACTGACCATGGCCCTGAACCACTTGCTGCTGCTCGCGGCGCTGGCCATCGCCAGCCTGGTCGGCTGGCGCGTGGCCCGACGCGGCGGCGAAAACCCCGAGTCGGCGCTGTTCAATTTGTTCCTGCTGGGGCTGCTGTGCGCCCGCCTGGGCTTCGTGCTGGCCTATTGGCCGATGTACCGCGACGACCCCTTGCAGATCATCGACATTCGCGATGGTGGCTTCCTGCTCTGGGGCGGGCTGCTGGGCCTGGTCCTGGGCACCCTCTGGCAAGGCTGGCGCCGCCCCGGCCTGCGTCGGCCGCTGGGCTGGGCACTGTTCAGCGGCGCGCTGTTCTGGGGCCTGGCCAGCCTGGCCAGCCATCTCTACAGCCAGGGCACCGAGCTGCCGCAGATGAGCCTGCGCGACAGCCGCGGCCAGGCCGTGGCCCTGCACGACTACCGGGGCAAGCCGCTGGTGATCAATATCTGGGCCACCTGGTGCCCGCCGTGTCGCCGCGAAATGCCGGTGCTGCAACAAGCCGAGGACGCCTACCCCCACGTGACCTTCCTGTTCGTCAACCAGGGCGAAACCCCGGAGAACGTCAGCACCTTCATGGCCACCACCGGCCTGACCCTGTCCAACGTGCTGTTCGACGGCACCGGCGAACTGGCCCGCAAGGTCGGCTCCATGGCCCTGCCCACCACCCTGTTCTACAACGCCGAAGGGCGGCTGGTCGGCAGCCACCTGGGCGAACTGTCGCGGGCCAGCCTGCGCCATGCCTTGGAACCCTTCGAACGCGCCGAGGCGCCCGCCCCACAAGGAAACTGACATGCGATTGAATGCGCTGCTGCCCCTGACCCTGGCCCTGCTCGCCAGCCCCGCCTTGCACGCCGAAACCCTGCCCAAGGCCGTCCAGCAATTGCAGGCCAAGGGCGCCGTGATCAAGGGCAGCTTCGATGCCCCCAACGGCCTGCGCGGTTATGCCGCCGAATACCACAACAACGGCATCGCCCTGTACCTCACCGCCGATGGCAAGCATGTGCTGGTGGGCAGCCTGTTCGACGAGCAAGGCAAGGGCCTGAGCGCCGAGCCCCTGGAAAAGCTGGTGTACGCGCCCATGAGCAAGGCCGTGTGGGCGAAGATGGAAAACACCGCCTGGATCGCCGACGGCAAGGCTGACGCGCCTCGCGTCGTCTACCTGTTCAGCGACCCCAATTGCCCTTACTGCAACATGTTCTGGCAGCAGGCGCGGCCTTGGGTCGAGTCGGGCAAGGTGCAGTTGCGCCACATCATGGTGGGCATCATCCGCGCGGACAGCCCGGGCAAGTCCGCCGCGCTGCTGGCCGCCAAGGACCCGGCCCAGGCCCTGCAAGCGCACGAGAAGGCCGGCAAGGCCAGCACCCTCAAGGCACTGGACAAGGTGCCGGAGGCGGTGCAGAAAAAGCTCGAGGCGAACATGGCGCTGATGGAGGAACTGGGCTTGGCGGCGACGCCGGCGATCTTCTACCAGGATGAACAAGGGCAGTTGCAGAGCCAGCAAGGGGCGCCGCGGCCGGAGATGCTCGGGAAGATTCTCGGCAAGCGTTGAGGGATGCCCGATAGCAGTGCCTGAAAAGCGCAAGGGATCCCCTGGGCCTGTCCCGTGACAACGGACGCCAAGAAGCGATACTTATATCGCTATCTTGGAGGTTGCCATGTACCCAACCACTCGCCGCAACTACACCGATGAGTTCAAGATTCAGGCCGTTGCGCTAGCCGAAACGCTCGGCAGGACGGAAGCTGCTCGCCAGCTGGAAATGTCTGTGAAAACGTTGGACAACTGGGTCAACGCTTCTCGCAGTGGTCTACCGCTGAGCTCTCCTGACCGTCGAGCAATTACCAGAGAAGACAGCGAGTTAGCGCGATTGCGAGCCGAGAACGCTGAGCTGAAACTGGAGCGTGAAATCCTAAAAAAGGCGGCGGTATTCTTTGCCAAAGAGTCCAGGT